>NZ_JAMYSY010000018.1:0-118757 GCF_040322175.1 Mesorhizobium sp. M0185
CTTGTCGAAGAAATCGTCATCCTCGGCGACAACATCCTTGAAGAAGATGTTTGGCGATTTGCCGCCCAATTCCAGTGTTACGGGGGTAAGGTTCTGGCTGGCATATTGCATGATCAGCCGGCCCGTCGTGGTCTCGCCGGTAAAGGCGATCTTGGCAATGCGCGGCGACGACGCGAGCGGCTTACCGGCTTCGAGGCCGAAGCCGTTGACAATGTTGAGCACACCCGGCGGCAGCAGATCGCCAATAAGGTCGGCCCACAGCAGGATGGCAGCCGGGGTCTGCTCGGCAGGCTTCAGCACGACGCAGTTTCCCACGGCAAGCGCGGGAGCAAGCTTCCAGCATGCCATCAGCAGCGGAAAGTTCCAGGGGATGATCTGGCCGACCACACCGAGCGGCTCATGGAAATGATAGGCGACGGTGTCGTCGTCGATCTGGGAAAGGCTCCCTTCCTGGCCGCGCACGGCGCCGGCAAAATAGCGGAAATGGTCGATGGCCAAGGGCAGGTCGGCGGCGGTTGTTTCACGGATCGGCTTGCCATTGTCCCATGTTTCAGCGCATGCGAGAAGATCGAGGTTCTCCTCCATGCGGTCGGCGATGCGGTTGAGGATGAGTGACCGCTCAGCAACGCTGGTGCGCCCCCAGGCGTCCTTGGCGGCATGTGCCGCGTCCAGGGCCACCTCGATGTCCTGGGCATCCGAGCGCGCCACCTCGCAAAGTAGCTGACCGTTCACCGGCGAGAAGTTCTCGAAGTAGCGGCCGGAGCGGGGCTCGGCCCATTTGCCGCCGATGAAATTGCCGTAGCGCTTGTCGAAGGGTGCTTTGACCGAGCGTGAGAATTCAACCTTGTTCATGCGTATTCCTCCCAAAGCTGACGTCGCGGGATGCGACGCTTCGGAAGAGACTTGCGATTTCCGCCTGTGGTTGTCACCGTACCGGTCACAGTGGTCGGGGACGATGTGTCGCAGAATTGCGACAGTCAGATCGAAAGGTCAGTGCGTCCGGTGAACATCAAGCCGGTTGAGCTTGCGGTGAAGCGTCGCGCGGCTAATCCCAAGTGCCTGAGCCGCTGCGGAGACATTTCCGTCCGCCCGTGCCAGCGCTCGCTGTAGAGCTGCGCGTTCTGCCTCAGCGAGAATTTTGGAGTCACTCTCAGCCCAACCGAGCAGATCGGCGGCGGGCATCGGTTTGTCGAGGCACTGCTGCGTAATGCCAAGTGCCAGGCGGGCCGAACGGGTCGCGCCGACCACGAGCTCGTCGGCATCGACGGCGATGAGCGCGCCGGAGCCTTTGTCGCTCACCGGCGCCAGCAGAATTCGCGCCTTCGGGAATGCCATCTTGAAGTTCTCCGCCTCGATCCGGCGCGCCGCGTCGATCACGGCGATCGAAATGAGATTGGCGAAGGCCTCGATCAGGTCAGCCCGGCAGGAAGACACGTCAAGAGCAGCCATAAGATTCCCCTCATGATCGTGGATCGGGGCGGTGGTGCAACTGAGTAGGGTGTTGCGCGTATGGAAATGTTGGTCACGGTGAATTGTCAGCGCGCGCCCTTCGACAAGACAGGTGCCAATTCCGTTGGTGCCCTGGCTTTCCTCATTCCAGACCGAACCAGTCCACAAACCCCAGGAATGAAACGTCTTGTCGTCGACGGGCGCGCCGCGCCGTTCGATCGGCACGCCGTCACGATCGGCGAGTAGGACACAGCATCCGACGCCGCCTACCGCAAGATAGAGACGATCGAGACTTGATTGCGCGGCGTTGACGAGAGGTTCGATGCGTAGCCGGGCCTGCCCCAGTTCGGCCTCTGTCAGATAATGTGGAGGGCTGCGGTCAGCTGGATCGAGCCGATGCAAATTGGAAGACCGGCGCCAGGACGCAACCAACGCCGACGTCGCCGCAGCGTCCGAGGCGATCGCCGCTTGAATGCGGTCAGCATGATGGCCGTATAGATCTTCGCCCATACTTATCCTCCCGAAACTGATTTCTTTCCTCCGATCAGCACATAGTCAATTCGCCGAAAGAAGCAGAAGGCAAACCTCTCTTGCCTAAGCACCCATCCAGAAAGCCTACCAACAGAATGCCACGCAATCATTGATCGGGAGCAAGTCTGCGCATTGATTGGTCAGAAATGCTCACCGGCCTTGAACGGTCCGATACGGGTCCCGGCTGCGATCAGGTAGGCGGTCGACCAGCCGATGAGCAAGAACCCGTTCACGCCCTCCAGCGCCGCCAGGACACGCCACGCATGAGCTGGCACGATGTCGCCATAGCCGACCGTCGAGAAGGTGATGGTGGAAAAGTACAACGCCGTTTCGCAATCGGCGAAGATATCAAGCAACCGGTATAGCCCGGCCCAGAGCCACACCTCCGCGGTCATGCCGGCAAGGAGACCCATCACCACGCTGATCATCGCCATGATACGGCTGCGGCGCCCGTGCATGCGAAAGCGGGAGATAAGATATCCCATCGCATGTGTGACGGCGATAAGGCCAAAGGTATGAACCAGCACCGTCAGGCTTATGACGATCGTGCCGATGAGCAGATTTAGAACCATGGGTGACCCTACAGGTCGGAATCACGACACTGTTGCGTTGCGGTCGCTGACCAGCCAGGCGCCGATGATCAGAAGGCGAGACGGTGAGAGATATTCCAGTGCGCATGCGCCAGATTCGCATGCGCACAGGCAAAAGGGAATCCCACCCGGGACTCTTATCAGGCGGAAACCACTAGGAACAATCTATTGACTAAGAACTCTGACTAGTAAAGAGTTCGTTCTCAGCGTGGCCGACAGAGAACATAAGCGTTCCTTGCGTCCGGCCGTTGGAACAACGTCGTCCCCCCGGGTTGAGCCGCCAAGTCATGCCGAAGCGCACAACAGGCCGGTACGAAAGCGTGACCGCAGGCGGCGAGAAGGTTGGTGCTTTCGTCCCCTTCGATCTGCCGCCGGTGCGGCCGGTGCTTGTCATCGACGCCAAGCTCAAACGCCGCCTTGGGCAAGCCGAGCAGGCGCTTGTCCGACTCGATCTGGCGGGCGAGATGGTGCCTTCGCTCGACTGGTTCATCTACGCCTTCGTGCGCAAGGAAGCGGTGATCTCGTCTCAGATCGAGGGCACGCAAGCATCGCTCGTCGACCTTCTCGCTTTTGAAGCCGAGGAACAGCCCCAACCCAACGCCGATGTCGAGGAGGTGACAAAATACCTCGACGCCCTTGCCTACGCGCGCAACCAGCTCGCGTCGAAGCATGGTCTGCCGCTTTCCCTGCGGCTCTTGAACGAAGCACACAAGCGGTTGATGCGCGGCGTGCGCGGCGGAAGCAGGCAGCCCGGAGAAATCCGCCGCAGCCAGAACTGGATTGGCGGAAGCCGTCCCGGAACGCGGCTTATGTTCCGCCGCCTTCCGAGAAACTCCCTCAGCTTCTCAGCTCTTTAGAGAAATACATCCACGCCGACGACCAGCTGCCGAAGCTCGTGCGGACGGGTCTCTTGCATGCCCAGTTCGAAACCATTCACCCCTATCTCGATGGCAATGGGCGGATCGGGCGCCTGATGATCGCCCTCCTGCTGGAACACTGGGGACTCTTGAGGGCTCCGCTTCTCTATCTCAGCCTCTTCTTCAAGCGTCATCGCGAGGAATACTACCGGCGCCTCAATCTCGTGCGGCTAGAGGGCGACTGGGAGGGCTGGATCGATTTTTTTCTCGATGGCATCGCCACGATCGCCGATGAAGCTGTCGGCTCGGCGCGTGAATTGTTCAACCTCGTCAGCGCGGATCGCACGCGGCTGCTCGGTGTCGAATCCGTATCCGTTTCAGCTCTTCGATTGTTCGAGCGGCTTCCGCGGCATCCGATCGTGACCGTCGCATCGGCGATGAAGCTGCTCGACACGAGCAAGCCGACCGCAGCCCGCGCCATCGAGGTGCTGGCCGAAATCGGTATCCTCGTGGAAACGACGGGAAAGAAGCGCGACCGCAGTTTCGCCTATCGCGCCTATATGGAACGTCTGCGAACCGGAACGGAACTGGACTTCAGCCGATGAGCGGCCGGCGGCGGATCACTCAACCCTATAGCCGAGCGTCCGATATCCCGTTCGCCGTTTTGCTGCCATGCGCGCCAGCACTGGGACCATCTCATCAACATAGTCGAAGACGATAACCTCGGTCTTCCCGTTATCCTGGTGGTGCAGACGGCCGCCGTATTGGGCCAGCGTGCCCTTCCAGACGTGTTCGGCGAGCGCATCTGGGTGGAACCGGCGGGCGTTCGAATGCGAGCCCGATCGCGGCGCGGGGACCTCCTGCCGTTGTTTTCACGGGTCAAAAGTCAAAGCGGGAGGTCAACGCCGGATAGACTCCGGCGCTCACGACAAGTCCCGTTGCCAGCGACGATTGAGCCGCCTCGATCTCTGCTTCCTGGAGTGCTACGTTGCCCACTTTCTCGACGGAAACCACTTTGCCGTCCAAAACGAGAATGACGACGACAGGAACTTGGAAGAGCGCTGCAAGAGTGTGGCAAGTGATCGAGACGATCGCCTCGCATTGTCGATCTCCGCGACGTCGCGACTATAGGTTTGCAGCATCGTTGCTTGCCTCCTCAGCAGCGCCGCTCCAATTGCGCGGCGCCGGGAGATAAAGGCAACGCCACTGACGATAAGTCGATCCCAAAAAGTCGAATGTTTTCGTGCTCTTCACAAAACGGGCTGCTTTGTCATTCCAAATCGATGGGACATTGCCGGCGCTCCAATAATGACGGGGTTGGGCTGAAGGCGCTGGCAACCACATCTTCAGACTACGCCTTATCGAAAGGCAAGAAAGACGGAACGCGGGAGGTCAGCCGCGCTGAAAGCTTGACCTACGCTGCTGAAATAGCAGCTTCGACCGAAATTCCGGTGTCGGCGGATTTGGAGAACGGATACGCCGATACCCCCGAAGGGATTGCCGATTCGTGGGCCATGGTGCACCCGGCTTGACCTTTGATCAGATTGCGGAGGCTGGCGTACTGCGAATAAGTGTCGGCGGTTCGCTTGCCCGCGCAATCGCCGGAGCGCTGTTGAAAACATGCCAGGGAGATCGCGGCTGGTGACTTCACCGAATTGGAAACCACTCCGACTTGGAACTCTCTCCGTAGCCTCAAGCTTGTCTTCTAGATTCGCTACGAGGTCGAGAGCAGGCATTATGCGCAATTCAAGAAAGTTAGCCTATGCAGTCGCGGGCCTTCGTGGGACGTTAGGCTGCGCTCTGGTCAGAGCTCCACTGAATACTTCGGCGAATCGGTTTGAATCCGATCCTATGCTTCTTCGCCGCTTGGCGCAGCGCATGCTGCAATTCGTTCCGGACAGCACCGAGGTTGAACTGGGCGGCGGTTTCTCGGGTTGCCGACGTCGCGGCCAAACTTCCACATGGTCGCAGCTCTTCTGGGAACGCCTTCATGAGATGTTCCGGTTCGGGGTCCGTCAGCCAAATCATGTATTCTTCGGGCGCCAGTATGACCGGCACACGGTTGTGGAACGTCGCCATGAGCGGATTCGGCTCACAGGTCAGCACCGTGAAGCGGATGTTGCCGCCGATAGCGGGGTCGCGCCAATTCTCCCAGAGCGCCGCCAAGGCGAACGGCTCCCCCGACTTCATCGCAATGGCATACACACAGCGCCCTATGGGGGCGCGTTCCGGCTACGGCTTTTTTTCCGCGGAAAGCGCCGTTGTGGCAGGGTCTTCACGTCGGTTTCGCACAAGAGCCCGTCGAGCGTCAGCAGCGGCGCGCGCATCGTCTTGGCATAGGCGTAGTGAAAGCAATCGAAATTGCTGAGGTAGCGTTTGCCAATTCCCTGTTTTTCGGCAACCGCGACGGCATAGGACAGTACCCGCAGCGGCGATCCTGGCTCGCGAAGCGCGATTCTTCTGGCTTCCAGCCATTCGACCACGACCGCCTCGGCGGCGCTGTACGGGCAATTCAGCTGGTCCGGCCGGGATAGAACAATAATCGCCTCCCACGCGGCGAGCGTCGATGTGAGGGGGGAGGGCGCTTCCAGCAAGGCGGCTTCATAGCTATCGGCCGTGTCCTCGCCAGCCATCATCGACACGATGGCACAGGCATCCACGAACATTATTCGTCGCCCTGCAGATCGTGATCCAGGTCGTGATAGGCTTCTTGTGGGACCGGCTTTCGATCAGGTTGGAATGACAGGCCATGTTTTGCCAGAATCTTCTTTGCAGTCTCGCGCGGCCGCTCCTTTTGCATCCGGTTTCGGATTGTCTCACGGAGAGCGGATATCACCGCTTCGGTGATATTGGTGCGGTCGAGGCGGGCAAGCTCCCGCGCCAATTTGTCAGCTTCATCGTTTCGGATGTTCAAGGTCATATGTGTAGCTCCAATCGCGTATCCATCATTACGCTATTGTGTAGCTTTTTTCAATGCTCGGTCGCTACGGCGCGGGGCGGCGTACTATTCGACGCTGCGGCTATTGGCTGCGGCGTCCGGGTCCGAATCCCGAGGTGATCGTCGCCTATACAGGAGCCGTCGCGCCGGAAGCCATCGAGGCGGTGGGTATGATGGCGGAGGATCGTCGCGACGTCGGTCTTTTGGCGGTGACCTCGGCCGACCGGTTGAACGCAGGCTGGACGGCGGCAAGTCGCGCACGTGAGCGGCCTTGTTCATGCCAGAAGCCATGTCGAAAGGCTGTTCGCCGACCTTCCAGCCCATTGTGCGATCGTCACCGTCGCAGACGGCCACCCAGCGGCACACGGCTGGCTGGGCTCAATCTACGGCCACCGCACGCGTAGTCTCGGCGTCGAGCACTTTGGCCAGTCGGGGACAATCGGTGATCTTTACCGCCACTTCGGCATCGACGCCAATCCATAGCCACAGCCGCTGAGCGGATTGCTGGTGGGCGCCCCATCCGCTATCTGCGCGCGCTGGATTGACCGATGATGTCATTCACGGCTGTTGCGGACCGGAAGGCGAATATTGTGTCTAAGATGCGGCCTCGCCCAGATGGCTCTGCGCCGCCATGTCGGTTCTATGCCGCTATGTCACCAGTCGGGTGCCGCGATAGCAAAACTGTTCAGCCCGCGACTTCGAGCTGTTCGATCTCAGCAATCTCGGCCTGCTTCGCTCTGCCTTCGACCGCGAGATCATAGCTGGCCTGCAATGTTCATCTGCGTGGTGCCGAAGAACTTGGCCAGGCGCAGAGCAGTATCCGGAGTGATCGGGGTCGCCTCGTGCGTCAAGCGCTCAATGCGGGTGCGCGGTACATGCAGCTTCTTCGCCAGCGTATAGGGCTTCAGGCCAGGCGGTGCGAGATATTCCTCGCGAAGGATTTCTCCTGGATGGATCGGGGTGTCGAGGTTCAACATTGTGAAGCTCCTGGCAGTGAGCGATGCGTTGGTTTGCGTAGGTTGTTTGCGTTAGGGCATGGGCGGTCACGATATCCTCAGTGATAGTCGGTGATTTCAATATCCTCTGCCGCCCCATCTACCCACCGAAAGCAGACACGGAATTGATCATTGATGTGGATCGAATGCTTACCGGCACGATTGCCTTTCAGCGCCTCAACCTGGCGGCGTCTTGAGGTCCGCCAATTCAGCAGCGTTGTCGATCATGAACAGCTTCCGCTGAGTGGACGGACGAGGTCCGACGGGAAACCCTTCGGTGCTTTGCCTTCCGAAACGGCCTTGCTGGCTCTGTCTTTGAACGAACGTATCAACTGCTGCCTCCAGCAAACGCATCATCGCATGATACCGAAACGACTTGGCTCATTCCCAACAGACTGATTCACCGGATCGCCGCGGGCAGGGCGCCTTCTGGCTTTGGGCCGGACGCCAATTGCCGATTTCAACTTGATAGTCGAACGCGAGCACAAAATTTCGCCACCCTTTCACGACGCCGCTTCGGCTTTCAAGGGAACCAGGATGACGACACCGCTCAGATTGTCCTTGTCCGCCTCGTTCGCGTTTTCGCTTCCTATGTGGACGGGAACGAAGCTTGCGCGTTCCCCTTCTCGGTCGCTTTGAACAGGACACTTCGAAAGACACGGAAAATCGCTCAGCGATCAGGCGTCGAGGTTAGCTGAGGATAACTACGCGCTCCCGTCCGTCTCGCTTTCCTCGTCAATCGTCCGAACCGGCAGATAGGCATTCGTTTCCAGCCATTGTCCCAAGATGATCTGGATAAGGTCTGGCCTGCCGATTTTCATCTCGGCCGCTATGGAATCGAGTGCATCTGCGGTCGCGGGCTCCAGCGGCACGCCACCGACGTTTCGGAGCATCAAAGCAGCGCGACGCAGAAGGATCTGCAAGTTCGCGCGAGACATTTCGGCTATGCGCTGAGCTGCGCTTTCGAGATCTTCAGCAACAGATCGGCGAGTCATTGGTGTCACTCGGTGCATGGCATCTGGCCTTCGCCCTGGTATTCAGTTGGATAGTGATTGGCCAAGGCTGCGGCTATCGTGGGTCGAAGGCAGTAAACAATCATTTTCCGCGCTTCTTTGCAGAGAGGACGGCTGGCCTTCAGTATGCTCGTCGTCTTCCATTTGTGGTTGCCGGGCCGGTGCGTTGGGCTCGTCCGATGGCCAGAGCTACCGGGTCGCTTCGAATGATTGGACCTATTGCAGCAGTGCCGACTATAGGCACCATTGGCGGCTCGTCATCTTGCATTTTCTTCCCAGTCTTCAGCTCAGCAATTTCCTCGTCACGCCTGGCAATGCGGCTTTCCAGATTGGCCAGACGCTCGGTCAACAAATAGCGGCCGACCGCAAATCCGCCTCCTCCGAAAAGAACCGCAAGACTGGCAAAGGCGGCCGGGTTGGCCAGCATCAGCGCGGAGTTGGCTTCCAAAAAGCTGATAAGATCCTGCATGGTCAACTCGACCCGGTCATGCTGAAGAGAAGCGAGCTGGCGTCACCGGCTGGCTCGGCCCCGGTTGGCATACTTGTCGCGAATCGTCCGGGCTCGTTGCATCTCGAACCTGCTGAGTCACTCGCCGTCATCACCATACCCGTCCGGCGGCATGAGGGCCGTTCCGACGGTCATGGCTCATCCCAAGATTGGCGGCGTGTCGTCGTAACCGAGCGCCACCAGTCCGGGATGCCGGTGAGCGAGGGCCAGAATTTGAGTCTCAAGCTCGCAGTTATAAGCCATGAGCGCCTTTACGGTCTCAAGCGGGCTGTCGTATCGGGCGATGAGCTTGACCGCCTCAGAATGAAGTTCAGCTCTGGCTTCAGCGTCTAGGCGAATAGTGCCCATTGTCGTTCCTCCTGATGTTTGCCCGTCGCGGAGCCGAGAGTTCGTCAAGACGGTCCTGGAGGTGGCCATTGAGGACGATCATTTCCTTGAGCGCCTTCACCGCGTCGCCTTTGTGCTGGGCTATGAATCTGTCGGCGATCGCCTGCAGCGCAGCCTCCTGGCGGCTGTCCAGTCTCACAATGTGGTCCATGGCCGTTGCTCCAAACCTCCTTTGCTAAGTGAACAAAAACGGAACAAAAATGTCAAGAGCGAATTGACTCTGCGAGGAATGCCTTCCTATTTGTCAGTAGGCGGGGCGGTGCTCACAAATCGAGGAGAGCCGCGATGGGCAGACGAAAAAGCCGGTTTGACAGGCTGTCGGCGAGGGATGCGGAGGCGATCATCAGGGACGCTTTGAGCCTGCGCAAGACGGTGCTGTCGTCGCAGCTGCATCTGAAGGCGCATGGCGAGCTGTTCTGGCAGCTTTGCGGGCTTGTCGAGAAATTGCACGAGGTGCTGGCCAGCGTAGCGGAGAAGGAGCCCGATTACCGGATGGCGGAGCTTGGCCTGCTTCCCCTCCCCGAGGGTTACTCGACCCGGAAATGAGCCATGGCCGGGCCGATGGACAGCGTTGGGCGTGCCGCCAAGGCCAACATGCTGCTCATCGTGGAGTGCGGCCACTGCTACCATGTCGGACGCTTCAGGGCGAATGACGTGGCCCAGGTGGTGGGCTGGAGCAAGCCGCTGGAAGCGATCAGGTTCAGGTGCAAACGATGCCGCCGCAAGGACACGACGATGAAGACGCAGTTCATCGACCAGGACCATCCGCCCAAGGGCTACATCTGGGTGCTGCAGAAATTCAAGCGCTAAAACAACGAGCCTTGCGCCGGCGCCTGCTGCGGAAACTTGATCTGTGTCGCCGGCTTGTCGACGATCACCAGCGCATCATCGGGCGCCGTGCGCTGCAGGTGCCTTGCCTCGGACCATGGCGCCGTCAGCCAGGTCTCGGTTTCTTCCGGCGTGGTCAGGATCACCGGCATTGCCTTTTCGTGGATCGGCGCGATCAGCGTGTTGGGCTGGGTCGTCATGAAGCCATAGACCTGGTGATCGGCGGGGCCGTCCTTGACCTTGCGAAGGCCATGCCAGCGCGTCCACAGGCCGGCAAAGAAGAATAGCGGGCGGTCCTCGCCGAGTGCAAACCAGTAGTTGCGCTGAATGCCGGTCTCGGGGTCCTTGTCGCCGGGCGTCGGGCTGGGCTCGGCAAAGCTGGTGACGGGCACCACGCAGCGGTTCTCAATGCCGAGATATTGCTGCCAATGGCCGTATTGCGGATTGCGGATATTGGTGGTGCCATAGTCGGCATTGCCCTTCACCCGCTCCAGTGGCGTCGGCATGCCCCACAGCAGATTGGCCAATTCGCGTTCGCCGTCCGGCGCATTGCGCACCACCGGGCCGGGCTGGTTGGGATAGATGTCGATGGAGGGTTCGAGATTGCCGAGGATGTCGCGCAAGGCGCGGGTCCACTGACGGATGGCCTCCTGGCTGGTCGTGATGTTGTAGAGATTGCACATGGCTTGGAATGTGCCCCAATCGCTGCCGTGTCGCAACGTCGACAGGGCAATAGGCACGGCCTCCATTCCCCTGAAATGGACTAGCAGAAGTTTAGCAAGGCCTGCTTTGGCAAAGCTCACACTCGCTGCGGGCAACTACCGTATGTGCAAGGTCGGCCGCTGCGAATCGACAAACACACCCTGGACGAGCTGAACCCGCTCCGCTGGTTCAGCGCGCAGATGGGGTGCGCTTGCGAGGCGCGGCACAGAATTATCGCGCATTACAGATGCGCGATAATTCAGGCCTGCGGTCAGATGTCTGGGAATTTCGCGCATCTTAGATGCGCGATATTCTTGCGTAGGGATCAAGCCCGGCTTTCGCCGTCGCTCGAGACGATCAACATCGCTCGGATATATTCGTGACAGCGGCGCAGCAACCGCCAAGACTCAGATAACAGGACATTTGTTTAGAAAACGAAACATCAGATTTGATATCCGGCAATCGATGTGCTATGGCTGCGAGAGCAGAAGGAACTTACGCGATGGCACGCTCGACCGCTCAAAGCGCTTTGCGCTATCCACTCACCATTATGCTCGGCACCGACGCAAGCGTAAGATTGCTCCGGGAATTATCCCGGCACGGCGGCTTGCTTTCTTCGCCATTGCTTGCGGCTCGTAGTGGGCTTGCGAGGGCAAGCGTATGGTCTGCTCTCGCAACCTTGGAGGGGATTGGCATCGTATCTTCAGAGGGAACGGGCAGGGCTCGTCTTTATCGGTTGAATGATCGCCATCCACTGGCGACATCACTGGAAGCCCTCTTTGAGCAGGAGGCGCTTCGGTATTCCAACATTCGCGCTGTAGTCACTGAGGCGGTTTCCGCAGTTCGGCCGAACGTACTCGCAGCCTGGATTTACGGCAGCGTGGCGAGGGGCGAGGACCGTCCAGACAGCGATCTCGACATCGCAGTGGTTACGCCATCCGAAAAGCTAGAAAGCGCGCTCCAAGAAATCCGTGAGGCACTGGTGACCCAAGGTCAAAAGCTTGGCTTCAATCCCTCGGTCGTGGGACTCACTCCGCAGGATGTGGCAAGGCTGTCGAGCACGCGAGACCCGTGGTGGGGCGGGGTTGAAGCTAATGCCCTGCTCGTCTTGGGTCCACGCCCGGACGAACTCGCAACAAAAACTCGCCAGAAGGCGTTGGCATGATCAGAAGAGGTGCGACGAAAGCAGTCGAGACAGGCTTTGGCGAGGGGCGACTGCGCATCGCCCGCTCATATTTGAAGGCTGCCCGTTTGGAGGTGGCAATGTCTGAAACGGGTGACATCGGAAATCCGGCTATGTCGCAGATCGTGAATGCGGCAATAGCATACGCCGATGCGCTCACTGCCCGATTTGCAGGAAAGATCAACCGCGCGGATCATGCGGCCGTGGTGAAAACCATGCGCGATGCGCTTGGAAATCGCCTTCCTGCAGCGCAGGCCAGCAGGTTGCGGAGCATCCTCGATGAGAAGGACGAAGCTCAATACGGAATCAGGGCAAAATCACTACCCGAAGCCGAGAGCTTGCTCGTCAAGTTGGAAAAATTCGCGGAGTGGGCGGAAAAAGAACTGGAAGTCTGATCAGCAATGGAGGCGGCATGTCGCTTATGGCGACCTGAATGTACTTCAGCAGTTTGATCAGCACTGTGAAAGCCGCGTCGATGTCGGCGCGAACCGCGCGCGGACCGCTTCCGTATTGCGGTCTCGCAGCGCTGCAAACATCTGCTGATGGTGCTGGTTGGCGGTCGAATAGTTTCCAGAATCGTGCAGCATGTTGAAATAGGAGCTGATCTGCAGCCACAGGTTCTCGATGATGTTGAGCATGTTTTCCGAGCCAGCGGCTCGATAGATGGAGAAATGAAAGGCGTACTAGCCCTGAGGTAGGATCCGGAGTGGAACAGCGGGTTTTGACGAAGGTTGGGCACCAGCAAAAAACGTAGGTGAAGCATGGCTGCTCATCAGGAAAGCAAGGATCGCACTGAGCGTACGGCACGGGAGGCAAAAACGGCCAGACTACGGGAACAGCGGCTGAAGACTGGGACTGCTATGCAAGAGCGGAATGATGAGGGCGCAAAACGACCGTCAGCACAGCGACGCCGCAATCGGTGACGCCTATCTTGTTGGCAGTTAGGGCCTCGTTAGCTCCCGGGCCTGCTCCGGGGACAAGGCCGAATGGGTCAAGCCCGACCTTGTCGGTCGGGTGAAATTTTGCTGCTCAATTTCCTCGATGAGACCTGACTGCCTTTAGCAGTTCGCGCTCGTCCGTGTGAGCATTTCGAAAAGTCGCCACTACCGTTTCCGCCAGGATTTTGCCCTGTTGGCTTAAAGGGTCGAGGTCTTAGTCTGCGCAAATCCGATCGAAAACGCGCTGGCAAATAGCCAAATCATGAGGACTAAGGCAGGTGCGATTGGTACGCTGGCGCTGCGGCATGTGCGAACCCTCAGAGCCCGCTGCCCGTGCAGAGCAGCGGGCCTTTACAGCCAGACTGGAGAACGGAGGAGAGTTCAGTCTCGCGCAAAAAAACGTTTGATGTAGAGTGCTTGTTCCCGGCTAACGAAGTTGGTAATTTTCGTACAGTGCGCCACCTGGGGTCCCGCAAGCAGTTAGCCGTTCAACTGTTTCAATGATAGCCGTGGCAAGCGCCTCATCCTCATGCATGGGCTCTTGGCCATAAGAGCAGGAAGACAGCCTCCTCGATCGGCAGCACGCCGGCCGGCAGGTCTCCTCGATGCCACGCGCACCAGAGCAAGGGCGGCCAGACCTAGCGGACTTGTCTTCGGCATCGATGGTTTGATCTGCGTTCGCTAATCCGCCTCATCTGTGAGCGACATCTTTTTGCGGCGGACAGGCGTCCAGTCGGTGATGCTTTTTAGGAGCAGGGATCGAATGCGGAAAACCATAGGAGGGGATGCTGACGCTAGCTCTTCCGTCGTCCAGGAGCTTCAGCACCGTCACGGTGATCGCCACCTCATCGCCGATATTGATGTCCGCAATTTCCCAAGCCATGCCCATGATTCTGGAGCGGCTTTGACGATAGTCAAGGGATTGCTAATATGCGGAAAATGCCAACGCCGCCAGCGTGCACCTTGTTTCGGAACCGATTCGAACCAGCGATATTGAATCAAATGGTAGTGTCTGGAGTGCGGGCGCATGCTTCCGTCACAACGCATTTCGGATAGGCTTGCAACCAAGGTCGCTTCTGGCGTGAACCGCCGTGCGGCAGTTAAACGGTTCGAGTTGAAAACGACCGGAGCCCGATTGCTCAGCCGATCAGCAACACGGTTGTGGCGCACCGAAGCAGAGGAACGCTGGCCCTCTGTATTTGCTTTGCCGAGAGCCTGCTTCGCGACGCACAAACTTTTCTGATGCAGTGCGGTTTTGGCCTTCGCACCTGCACAGAACTATGCAAAACCGTCACCGCTGGAACTTGACCCGAGGGAATGTGCCCATGAGTGTGGCGGTTGAGACAAAGGCGCTGACGCCGTCGGACATTGCGGCCCGAAAGCACAAGAAGCCGATTGTCTGCTTAACAGCGTATACAACGCCCGTTGCGCGCCTCGCCGATAGGCATTGCGACGTGGTCCTGGTCGGCGACAGCGTCGGCATGGTGCTTCACGGCCTGACGTCAACCCTCGGGGTTACGCTGGAGATGATGATCATGCACGGCAAGGCCGTGCGCCGCGGTCTTGAACGAGCGCTGATGGTCGTCGACATGCCGTTCGGCTCCTATGAGGAGGGCTGCGAACAGGCCTTTCGCAACGCCGCCCGGCTGATGGCGGAGACCGGATGCGCCGCGGTCAAGCTGGAGGGCGGCGAGAGCATGGCTGACACGATCCGCTTTCTCGTTGCCCGCGGCATCCCCGTCATGAGCCATGTCGGGCTGACACCGCAAGCGATCAATGTGCTTGGCGGCTACAAGGTCCAGGGCAGGGGCAGAGACGGCGACAGGATTTTGCGGGACGCTGTTGCTGTTGCCGAATCCGGCTCATTCTCCGTTGTGCTGGAAAAAGTGGCCGAGCCGCTCGCACGAAGAATAACCGAGGAGGTTACGATTCCAACCATCGGGATCGGCGCCTCCGCCGCCTGCGACGGCCAGGTTCTGGTCGTCGACGATATTCTGGGCATGTTCACCGGTTTTCGTCCGAAATTCGTCAAGCGCTATGCCGAACTGGGCTCAGAGGCCGAAGCTGCCATTACGGCTTACGCGGCTGATGTGCGGGGAGGGCGCTTTCCGGCGGCCGAACATCTCTTCGCCGACGCGCCGCAGGCCGGAGAAACCGCGTGAGCGTGCCGATCGTCCGCACCATTGCCGAGCTTCGTACCGTTGTGGCGGGATGGCGCCGTTCTGGTGCCAATATCGCCGTGGTGCCTACGATGGGAGCCTTGCACGAAGGGCATTCGAGTCTCGTTCTGCGCTTCAAAAGGCCGATCGCGTGATCGTGACGCTGTTCGTCAATCCCAAGCAGTTCAACAGTGCGGCGGATCTTGCCGCCTATCCCCGCATGGAAAATGAAGACGCTGCAAAGCTTACGCTGCTGGGCGCCCACCTGCTTTATGTTCCGGATGCGACTGAGATGTATCCTGACGGCTTCGCCACGACCGTGTCCGTGTCCGGCGTCAGTGAAAGCCTGTGCGGTGCGTTCCGGCCCGGCCATTTCGATGGGGTGGCGACCGTCGTTGCAAAACTCTTCCTGCAGACCGGCGCTGATTTCGCCTTTTTCGGAGAGAAGGACTTCCAGCAGCTTCAACTTATCAGGCGCATGGTCCGGGACCTGGATATTCCGATCACCGTCGTCCCCTGTCCGACAGTCCGGGAAGCCGATGGTCTCGCTTTGTCGTCGCGCAATGTCCGGCTCTCGCCGGCAGAGCGCGCCGTCGCCCCAAGGCTAGCATCGGTCCTACTCGATACGGCGTCGGGGCTCTCGAACGGCTCTCCCGTCCTGCCAACGCTTGCCGAAGCGCGCGCAGCGATCCTGTCCGCAGTCTATCGCGAGGTCGAGTACCTGGAACTCCGTGGCGAGGCAGATCTGCAACCGATAGCAAGCCTGGATCGGCCGGCACGCCTGTTTGCAGCGGCCTGGCTCGGCGAAACGCGGCTCATTGATAACGTCAGAACACTGCCGTCTCCCCTTCTCGTTGACAAGCCGCCGCCATCAATCGGGCATGCCTTCACCCGTGCCGACGGTCACACCGCAACGCCAGCATTAAAGGATGAGCTTGTAGGCTCTGGCAAGCGCTACCCCTGACCAACTCCGCCCTGTGAGCGCTGGATCGTCCCCTCTGGATGAATCACCGCAGCAGGGCGCCGGAAATGCCCGCTGATGCTCGGCGGTTCGGTTGGTGGTGAGCATCACCGTCCTGCTATGTCGGGCTTGGCGACCTCACCCTATTTCAGCAGTTTGATCAGGACAGTGAAAGCCGCGTCGATGTCAGCGCGAACCGCAGCCCGGACCGCCTCCGCGTTGCGGTCTCGCAGCGCTGCAAACATCTGCTGATGGTGCTGGTTCGCGGTCGAATAGTTTCCGGAATCGTGCAGCATGTTGAAATAGGGACTGATCTGCAGCCACAGGTTCTCGATGATGTTGAGCATGTTTTCCGAGCCTGCGGCTCGATAGATGGAGAAATGGAAGGCGTAGTTGGCCCTGAGGTAGGATTTGACGTCGCCGGCGGCATTGGCCTGTTCGAGTGCGTCCAGATGCTGGCGCAGCAGCGCCACGCTGGCATCGTCCATTCGCTCGGCCGCCCATGCGGCGGCGATCGCCTCGATCTCAAACCTGACGTTCCTGAGATCGATGAGTCGCGCGCGGCTTAATGCCGGGATACCGATTGACCGGCCCGAAACCACCATCAATGCGTTGGCGGCGCTCAGACGCCGCAGTGCCTCGCGAACCGGCATCGGGCTGACGCCGAAAGCGTCGGCAAGGCTCTGCACCGTCACCATTTCACCTGGAACGATACTGCCGTCGAGGATCAACTCGGTGACGTGCCGGTAAACCCTGTCCTGCAGGGTTTCCCTGGAAAGCGGCGTGATCTCGACGCCCGGCTTCCTGAATGCCGCCCCAGCCATCTCTGCCTACCTTTCCCCATACGGCGACATACGGCGACGCTCTTGTCCTACCCGGCGCCTGTGCCCGGAATGCAAGGTTCGGATTGCCGCGTCAAGCGCCGGCCTATCCGGCTTTTACTTATTAGCTTTTCATCATTGATCTTTGATCAAATCATGATACGGTCAGCTGCATCGAATGACAAGGAGCACGTTTCGCGCCCTTGGGAGGCATTTGGTCGTCTGAACTGGGAGGAGTTTTGAATGGGTATCGGATCGAAAGCCCGGCGGCTTGCGCTGCTTGCCGGCATGGCTGTTTGCGTTCTTGGTACGTCCGCCGCCGAAGCGGCCGGAAAGCACAAGATATTTCTCAGCATGAGCTTCATCGGCAATGATTGGCAGGCCGAGGCCGCCAACATGGTCAAGGCGATGGCGTCGCACAAGAGCATGGCCGACAAGGTGGACCTCCAGGTCCAGGTTGCGGGGCCGAACGCACAGCGCCAGATCCAGCAGATCAATGCGATGGTGCAGACAGGTGCCGAAGCCATCGTGATCTTCCCGATCTCGCCGACCGCGCTCAACCAGGTGGTGAAGAACGCCTGCGACAAGGGCGTGAAGGTGTTTGCCTACGATGCCGAGATCACGGAGCCCTGCGCCTACAACGTCCATATCGACCAGGAAGAGGCTGGCCGCGTAACGGCGGAGTGGCTGGTCAAGAAGCTCAATGGCAAGGGCAACATCATCGCGGTGACCGGCGTTCCCGGCACCTCGGTCGATGATCTGCGCACCAAGGCGGCGAAGGAGGTGTTTGCCAAGCATCCCGACATCAAGATCGTCGGCGAGGCTGTCGGCATGTGGAGCCAGGCGGTGGCCCGTACCGAACTTTCCAAGATATTGGCGACGCGCAGTTGGGACGACATCAACGGGCTGTGGATGCAGGTCGGCTGCTTCACCGCCAATTCCATGCAGCTCGAGGCCGGCAAAAAGGTCAGCGAACTCCTGCCTTGCGCCGGCGAGGGTTCCAATGGCGGGCGTATCCAGATGCTGCCGGAGGGCACGGAGGTCGAGGGCGCGACCTCTCCCTATGCGCCGCTCGGCGCGCCGCGCATTTCCTACGCGTCGCCGCCTTATTCCGGTGCGCTGGCCCTCAAGCTTGCGGTCGAGGCGCTTGACGGCAAGGAGGTTGCCAAGAAGACGATCCTGCCACTGCCGGTCGTCACCAACGAGACGATAAAGCTTTGTGACGAAGGCACCTGGGCGGAGATGAAGGCTGGTTGCAACGCGTTCAAACCGTCGCTGGTCTCGAACCCAGGCTGGTTCGCCTCGATCTTCTCCGATCAGACACCGGAAATCGGTCTCGCGGCCGCCCTTGTAGGCCAGCCCGAGGAGTAGGCCCTCCCGAAGTGGGTGTGGGGTGCTTGCGAGGCGCTCGACGCACCTTTCATGCAGGCCGGGACTGGGATCATGATGTCAGCGCATTCGACAGCTGTCGGCATAGAGGGCGTCCGCAAGGCGTTTGGCGCAACAGTCGCCCTCGATGACGTTTCCTTCGAGATCGCTTCGGGCAGCGCGCATGCCTTGCTTGGCGAGAACGGTGCGGGCAAGTCCACGCTCGTCAAGCTGCTGTCGGGACTGGTGCGGCCCGACGAAGGGCAAATCACCGTTCTTGGTGAACCGGCGCCACTCGGTTCGCCGCGCGCCGCGCACGCCAAAGGCGTGCAGACAGCCTTCCAGGAAATGACGCTGGTGCGCGATCTCAGCGTTCTCGACAACATGCTGCTGCCCTACGCGCCTGTCGGCCCGATCGGCCTGATCAAGCGGTCGGCCGCGCGCAAGGCGGTGCGCCAGCACATTTCAGATCTCGGCTTTTCGGTCGATCTTGATGCCGAGGTCGCGACCCTCGATCTCGCCGTCCGCCAGAAGATCGAGATCGCGCGCGCGCTCTATCGCAAGCCGCGCATCCTCCTGCTCGACGAACCGACCTCGACGCTGTCGGGCGGCGATGTCAAATGGCTGGGCGGCATCATCGCGCGACTTAAGGCCGCCGGCATAACGGTCGTGTTCATCACCCATCGCATGCGCGAGGTGCGGGCCTTCTGCGATATGCTGACCATTCTCAGAAACGGCCGTCATATCGTGACGGCGCCGGTTGCCGACGTCCCGGATGGAGAAGTGATCGAAAAGATCATCGGTCGCAGCATCGCCCAGACCTTTCCGCCGAAACCCGAAAGCGAGGCCGTCTTCGGTCCTCCGGTGCTCGGCGTGCGCGATCTCAAGGCCGGGAGGAAGCTCGACGGCGTCGGTTTCGACCTGCGCAAGGGCGAGATCCTCGGCATTGCCGGGCTTCAGGGCATGGGCCAGCTCGACCTGTTCCTCGCCTGCTTCGGCATGGCCGAGATTGAGCGCGGCCATGTCCTGGTCGACGGCCGCATGGTTTGGCTTGGATCGCCCGCCGATGCGCTCAAGCCCAACATGGCGATCGGGCTGGTACCCGAGGACCGCAAGACCGAAGGCCTGTTCCTGAAACTCTCGGGCCGGCAGAACGTATCGCTGCCGGTCGTCGCGCGTTTTACCCGATTTGGCCTGATCAGCAGGCACGAGGAGGCGCGGGCCGTACAGTCCGCCTTCTCGACGGTCGAGGTCGACCACCGCGCCATGTGGACGAGGGCGGGGGCGTTTTCGGGCGGTAACCAGCAGAAGATCGCCATCGCCAAATGGCTGGTCGCCGAGAGCCGCATTCTGCTGCTCTTCGACCCAACCCGCGGCATCGACGTCGGCACCAAGCACGAGCTCTATGTGATGATGCGCGACTATGTGGCGGCCGGCGGCTCGATCCTTCTGCATTCAACCGAAATTCCCGAGCTGGTCCATCAATGCGACCGAGTGCTCGTCCTCTATGACGGTCGCCTGGTGGCGGAGCTTGCCGGCAACCACATCACGGAAGGCGCGATCATGCGACCAGCGCTGGGCCACGGCGACTTGGTCCGGGAGGCGGCGGAATGAGCGTGACGAGTTTGCCCGCCGCGGCACCGGCCGCGACTTTGACGCGGCTTCTCGCGCGGCACAGCGGCGCGATCATAGCGGCGATCGTCTTTGCGGTGCTCCTGCTTATCGTCGATCTGGTCAGTGCCGGGCGGCTCACCTATTTCGACATTTCGTTTCTCTCCAGCGGCGGCGCCACCTCGGCACTGGCGGCGATCGGCCAGACCGTGGTCATCCTGTCCGGCGGTTTCGACCTGTCCGCCGGCGCGGTGATCTCGCTGGTCAATGTCGTCCTGGCAAAAGGCATGGATCCGATGGCGACCGGCACCAGTGTCGCGCTGTGGACCTTGGCCGGAATTGGTGTCGGCATGCTGATCGGCGCCTTCAACGGCTTCTTCATCGCCGTCCTGCGCATGCAGCCAATCGTCGTCACGCTGTCGACCATGTTCATCCTGCAGGGGGTAACGCTGCTGGTCATGGACAAGCCGGGCGGCTTCGTCTCTCCCGATCTTGGCGCCTTCTATCTCGGTGACGCCATCGCCGGCTGGATACCGATGCCGCTGGTGGTTATTGGCGTCGTCCTGCTCGGCTGGTTCTGGCTCAAAGGCACACGCTTCGGGACGGCGCTTTATGCCGTCGGCAGCGATCCGGATGCGGCCGCTTCGGTCGGCGTGCGCGTCGTTCTCGTGCGCTTCCTGGTCTATGTCATAGCCGGCGGCTGCTACGGGCTCGCCGGCGTCTTCATCAGCGCCCAGACCGGCAGCGGCGATCCGCTCGTCGGCAACCCGTTGTTGCTGTCGATGTTTGCGGCGGTTGTTGTCGGCGGTACAAGGCTGGGCGGCGGTCAAGGCGGGCCGGTTGGCACCGTCTTCGGCGCCTACATACTGATGATGGTCGTCAACATCCTGCTCGTACTCAACGTCTCGGCCTATTATTCGACGATCGCCGAGGGCACGATCCTGATCCTTGCCGTGCTTGCCGGCTCGCTGTCGCATGGCTCCGTGCTCGCCCGCCAACTGCGTGCGCTACGGGCGCGGTTGGGCGCATGGCGCGCCGGAATGCTGCCCTCGCAGATCGATCGCACCGACCGGCGGCTGAGGATCGCGCGTGGCAGCACCGACGACCAGCAGGCGCCGCTGCCGGCCTTCCATATCCGCAATGCCGAGACGCTGCGTTATGCGCTGCCGGCCTATGTCTGCCTGGCCGTCGTCGTGATCGTCACCCAGATCTGGCTCGGACGCGCCATCCTCAACGTCACCTACTGGAACTCGCTGTTCGTGCTGTCGAGCTTCCTCGCCGTCCTGGCGCTTGGGCAAGGCAGCGTAATCCTCACCGGCGGGCTCGACCTGTCGGTGCCGTGGACGATCGGACTCTCGGGCATCCTGCTTGCCGGCATGGTCAACGGCTCGGATGGTGCACTTGCCTATGCGCTGCCGGCGGTGCTGCTCACCGCTTGCCTGATCGGACTTGCCAACGGCATCGGTATCGTCGTCCTCGGCATTTCGCCGATCGTGATGACGCTGGCCACCAACGGCATTCTGCAAGGCGTCGCGCTGCTTTACTCGCAGGGTACGCCGGCCGGCTTCTCCTCGCCGATGCTGCGCTGGTTCATGACCGGGAAGGTATTCGTTGTGACGCCGGTGGTGCTGTTCATGATCGCCTTCGTCGTCTTTGCCGTGCTGCTGCTCGGCCGCACCGCTTTCGGCCGCCGGGTTTATGGCATCGGCAACAGCCTGCGCGCGGCCCAGCTCTCCGGCATCGCGGTCGGGCGCACGCTCATCCTCGTCTATGTGCTGTCGGCGGTCTGCGCGGGGCTCGTCGGCATCATGCTGACCGGCTTTTCCGGCCAGGCCAGCCTCGGCATGGGTGACGACTATCTGCTGCCCTCCATCGCCGTCGTCGTGGTCGGCGGTGCGCTAATCACCGGCGGGCGCGGCCATTATCTTGGCATGCTAGGCGGGGTGCTGCTCCTGACCGCGTTGCAGATGCTGCTCGCCGGCACGACGCTGCCTTACGCGACGCGGGCGATCCTGTTCGGGCTGGTGGTGCTCGGTGCCGTCATGGCGCTGCGCGAAAGGCGGAGTCAGTGAAAGGAATGGAATAATGAGCTCAAGCGCACCGGCATCGGCGGACGAATTCCTGACCGGGCTCAAAGGCCAGCGCGTGCTGGTGACGGCGGGTGCCGGAGGCATCGGCTTTGCCATTGCAGAGACGCTGTCGAGGCGCGGCGCGCGTGTCGTGATCTGCGATATTTCCGACGAGGCGCTGGCCGCCGCTCCAGAGAGGCTCACACTCGCCGCCGCAGTCAAAGCGGACGTTTCGCGCGACGACGATGTCGACCAGCTGTTCGAGACCGTCAAGGAGAAGCTCGGCGGGCTCGACGCCCTGATCAACAATGCCGGCATTGCCGGGCCGACCGGTGGCGTCGATGAGATCGATCCGGCAGACTGGCGGCGCTGCATAGATATCTGCCTGACCGGCCAGTTCCTGTGCGCGCGGCGTGCCGTGCCGCTGATCAAGGCGGCGGGCGGGGGCTCGATCGTCTCAATGTCTTCCGCCGCCGGCCGCCATGGCTACGCGTTCCGCACGCCGTATTCGGCTGCCAAGTTCGGCGTTGTCGGCCTGACCCAGAGTCTTGCCAAGGAACTCGGACCGCATGGGATCAGGGTCAACGCCATCTTGCCCGGCATCATCGAAGGGCCGCGCATCGACAAGGTCATTGCCGACCGGGCAAAGCAGCTCGGCGTTTCAAACGAGGAGATGACGCAGCGCTATCTGCAAAACATCTCGCTGCGCCGCATGACCAGCCCATACGATGTTGCCGCGATGGTCGCCTTCCTGCTTTCCGATGCGGGTGTCAATATTTCCGGCCAGTCGCTCGGCGTCGACGGCAACGTTGAGACACTCTGAGGGGGAGATCATGGCGAAGGTAGCAATTGTCGGAAGCGGCTTCATCGGGCGAGCGTGGGCGATCAGCTTCGCTCGTGCAGGCCATGATGTGCGCATGTGGGACCAGGCGCCGGCCGCGGCCAGCGGTGCGCGCGACTATATCGCTGGCGTGCTCGGCGACCTTGCCGCCAACGATTTGCTGCGGGGACAGGCGGTCGATGCCGTGCTTGGCCGCATCACTATTGTGGCGGAGCTTGGCGACGCCTTGGCCGATGCCGTCCACGTCCAGGAGAACACGCCGGAAAACCTCCAGGTGAAGCGGGAAGTGTTCTCCCGGATCGACGCCCTTGCCGGTCCGCAGGCGGTGATCGCCAGTTCCACCTCGGCGCTGTTGCCGTCGAAATTCACCGATCATCTTGAGGGGCGCCATCGCTGCCTCGTCGTGCACCCGATCAATCCGCCCTATCTCATCCCGGCGGCGGAAGTCGTGCCGGCGCCATGGACCTCCGCCGAAACGGTGGAAAGGACCCGCGCCTTTCTTGTCGAGGCGGGCCACGCGCCGCTGGTGATGAAGCGCGAGCTCGACGGCTTCATCATGAACCGCCTGCAAGGCGCGCTGCTGGAGGAGGCGTTCCGGCTCGTCGCCGACGGCTATGCCAGCGTCGAGGACGTCGACACGGGCCTGCGCGACGGGCTGGCGCTGCGCTGGTCGTTCATGGGTCCGTTCGAGACGATCGACCTCAATGCACCGGGTGGTGTGCGCGACTATGTCGAGCGCTACCAGACGATCTATTCCAACATCTTCCCGCAGATGCTGCGGCGCGTCGACTGGGCCGGCGAGGTCATGGAGACCGTCGAGGCCGAGCGCCGCAAGCGGCTGCCGCGAGAAGAACTCGGCGAACGGCAGGTCTGGCGCGACCGCCGGCTGATGGCACTGGCGGCGCACAAGAAAAAGTCGGATCAGGAGTTTGGACGATGACGCAAACAAGCCGCAAGCCCGGCGCCCAGCAACCCAGCGGGAAGGTCATCATCACCTGCGCGGTGACGGGGGCGATCCACACGCCGACCATGTCGCCCTATCTGCCGATCACGCCGGACCAGATCGCCCGCGAGGCGATCGCGGCGGCGGAGGCTGGTGCGGCGATCCTGCATCTGCATGCGCGCGACCCCGAGACCGGCAAGCCCGACCAGACGCCGGAGGCGTTCGCGCGTTTCCTGCCGCGCGTCAAGCAAGGCACCAATGCCGCCATCAACATCACCACCGGCGGCAGTCCCTACATGAAGGTCGAGGAGCGTGTGCGCCCCGCCGCCCAGTTCAAGCCGGAAGTCGCCTCGCTCAACATGGGCTCGATCAATTTCGGGCTCTATCACCTCGTAGACAAATACGAAACGTTCAAGTTCGACTGGGAAAGACCGCACCTGGAAGCGACACGTGATCTGGTCTTCCGCAACTCGTTCAAGGACATCGAATATATACTGGCGACCTGCTACGACAACGGCACGCGCTTCGAGTTCGAGTGCTACGACATCGCCCATCTCTATAACCTCTCCCATTTCGCCGATCGCGGGCTGGTGAAGCCGCCGTTCTTCGTGCAGTCGGTGTTCGGCCTTCTCGGCGGCATCGGCACCCATCCGGAAGACGTCGCCCATATGAAGCGCACCGCCGACCGGCTGTTCGGCGAGCAGTTCCGCTGGTCGGTGCTGGGTGCGGGCGCCAGCCAGTTGCGCATCGCCGCGCAATCGGCAGCGCTTGGCGGCAACATCCGCGTCGGGCTTGAAGACAGTCTGTGGGCCGGAAAGGGCAAGCTTGCCAAGTCAAATGCCGAGCAGGTGGTGCTTGCCCGCAAGATCATCGAAGGCCTCGGCATGGAAGTGGCAACGCCCGATGAGGCCCGCGAAATCCTGTCATTGAAAGGCGGCGACCAGGTCGCGTTTTGACCTTTGCCGCAGAGCGCCGAAACAGAGGAGGACGGCATGAAGATCGAAGTCGTGGTGGACGTGAAGACCACGCTGGGCGAGGGACCGCTGTGGGACGTTGAACAGGAGCGCCTCTACTGGATCGACAGTTTCGACGGGCGTGTGTTTCGGGCGACCGCCGACGGCCGCGAGATCCGTTGCTGGGACGTGCCGATGAAGATCGGTTCGATGGCATTGCGCAAGGACGGCGGTGGCGCGGTGGTATCGCTGCAGCGCGGTTTCCATCTGCTTGATTTCGCCACCGGCGAGGTGACGTCGATTCACGATCCGGAGCCGGACAGGCCGATGAACCGGCTCAATGACGGCAAGGTCGATCGGCGCGGCCGCTTCTTCGCCGGCTCAATGGACACGATGGAAGAGGGACCCTCCGGCGGGCTCTACCGGCTCGATCCGGATTTCTCCGTTACCAGAATAGATTCCGGCATCATCTGCTCGAACGGTCCGTGCTGGAGCCCGGACGACCGCACCTTCTATTTCGCCGACACCTGGACCGGCGAGATCTGGGCCTACGACTATAATATCGAAACAGGTGCCGCCGACAACCGGCGCACCTTCACCCGCGTCGATACCAGCCGGGGAGGGGCGGCTGACGGCTCGACCGTGGATGCGGAAGGATTCCTGTGGAACGCGCTGGTCTACGACGGCAGGCTGGTGCGTTACGCGCCCGACGGCAGCGTTGATCGCATCATCGACATGCCCGTCAAGAAGATCACCAGCGTCATGTTCGGCGGGCCGAAGCTCGACACCCTGTACGTCACTTCGATGGCCAAGCCGCCGCTGCCGCGCTTTCCAAGCGACGGTGTCTTGCGCGGCAGCCTTTTTGCCATCACCGGCCTGGGTGCAACGGGAGTTCCGGAGCCAAGATTTGCCGCATAAATCGGTGCTTAATGGCGATCATCCTCCCCGCCTCTTGGTGCCACCCCAACCTCCCGCCGCAGGGCAACCGGCGCTGGAAGCTCGTGCAGTGCGGTTCTGGCCTGGGGTCGTGTCAGGAACTAAGAGCACGATGGCGGCAGCACGGCAGGCGCTGCGCGAGCCATCACCAGTCCCGTGTTGAGGGCATGTGGGTTTCCGCCATCAACCGCTTCGTCATCGACCACAAGCTGCAGTCATAGCCCTTCGTCTGGACCGACGATCCCGACAAAATCATCACGGCCGCCGCACGCAGGCACCAGCTGCTGCAGTCGATCCATAGCAAGGCTATAGCAGTGTGGCGGTCTGCGAGTATCCACTCTCCGGCAAGCAAGCCCGGAAAGCCCGTATATTCCGGAATAAAGGAGTCTCGCCGATGAGCACCACCGTCACCGCCGCCGCCGTCTCGAAAAATGGGGCCACCGAGCCGAAACGACCAGACTAGGAAGCCAATTGACCACAATACTTGCCTGATATGCTGCCCCGGTTGCGCGCTCCAGAACGGTCACTCGTCGAGCCAGTATTGGCTGGAACAGCCGAACTGGCGCGAGGCGACAGATTGGCGCTTGGCGACAAATGCCATTGCGGAGAGACTCCGGAGCGAGTTGTTCGCTTTCGCACCAGGCACGATCGTGTAACCCTGATCGACCAGTTGCAATTTCAGCTCCCTAAGATGCCGTTTAAAGCCGTTCTCGATTTGGCTCCGAGGGTAGCGCCATCCGTTCCTGCACGCTCGGATGAGGACGTCGGAATACAATTCGGCACTGACGGCTCTCGTGGCATCTTCGGAAATCAGCTTGCCACCAGATTGCCTGCCTTCGGACAAGCATGGTCCAGCCGACAAAGGCAGCACCAGCATTGCGGCAAAGATAGATGACTTTGTCATGGATACCTCCTGTTACAGAATGGATCGGGGTCTGCGACCCGACGAAACCCTATCGACAGGAAAGCCTAGAATTGCTGGCGGTCGGATGGGATCGTTCAAATGCAGTGTTTTCGAGATCGCATCTGTAGTATTTTGCCGTGCCGGGTCGACCACAACTCGTAGCAGATCGGAGACCTGAAGCGATGCTTCGCGCCGTGAGCAATCCTCTGACCAGTCTGTCGGACCGGGAGCGGGTGGTCGCTGCAAAATTCGCCCAGGGGATGACCTATCGTGAAATCGGCGAGACGCTCTTCATAGCGCCGACTACCGTGCGGACCCAACTGTCGGCCATCTATCGGAAACTCGATATTCGCAACAAAGTGGCGCTTGCAAGCTTGCTTGCCGACCAACACGAGCAAGACACGGGCCAGGCACCATCCGGTGACCTTTCGGTAGAGGGCTCAGGGCCAACAGTCGTTGCGGTTCTCCCTTTCGACAATCTGAGTGCGGACGAACCATGGAACCGCCTGGCCGATGGCTTGTCGGCGGACATCATGGTCGATCTGGCTCGCTACCCCGATCTTGCGGTCATCGCCCGCCAGACCATGCTCTCGTACAAGGGACGGCGCGATGACGTGCGATCCATCGGGCGGGAACTGAATGCGGATTATCTACTTGAGGGGACCTTGCAGGCGGCAGCGCAGCAGCTGCGGATCTGCGTCCAACTCGTCGACGCGCGCACTGGAGTCGATTTGTGGACGGTCCGCTATGATCGATCAGCGGAAGATCTGTTTGCGATGCAGGACATGGTCACCGAAAACGTCGTCAATGTCCTTGCTAGCTGTTGCGGCAAGCTCGCAAAACTTCGACGTGATGTCGTCCGTCGAAAACACCCCGCCAGCCTTCGTGCCTATGACTACTATCTGCTCGGCGTCGAGCAGCACAATTTTTACACGCACGCTTCGAATGCGGAAGCGGTGCGGCTTCTGACGCGTGCCATCGAGCTGGACCCGGGCCTTGCCAGAGCCTGGACTGTCTTGGGGCTGGCGCATGCCGTCGCCGCCATCAATGCGTTTACCAATAAACCTTCCGTCGCAAAGGAGCGCTGGAAACTGTGCCTCGAACGAGCTTTGGCGCTCGACGCGGGTGATACCCATGCGCGCATATGTCTAGCCGAGCTGCGGGCCTTGCAGGGCGATCTCGATGCCACAGCAAGAGAACATGATCTTGCCTTGGCGGCCGCCCCGCACGATGCCGATACCCTCGCCTTGCTTGCCGGAGGAAAGGCATTCGTGACAGGCGACCCGCAGGAAGGATATGAATTGGCGAACCGCGCGATCCGTCTCAATCCACATGTTTCCTGGTACTATAGCATGCTGGGCCGGTCGAGCTTCGTTGTAGGTCTCCACAGGGAGTGCCTGACCGCGTTCAGCCAAGCTCCGCCGGACTCGCCTGCAACGCTGCTGTTCCAGGCCATGGCGCACGCCATGCTCGGCGAAACACCTCAGGCAATAAAAATTGCCAACCGGTTGGCGAGAGAATTTCCAGACATTTCGGCCGAAGGATTTATCGGCTCCTATCCAGTCACCAATCCTCCCGCAATTGCCGCGATCCGGGAGGGCGCCCGCCGCGCGGGGCTGGCCTAGCTTCAATTGAGATACCATTGTGGAGCCCTCGGCGCGACCCTGTTGATTGCCTGTGTGTCGTAGACGCTCTCGGCTACGCGCAGGCGCAGAATCCGCTCACCATCATTGCACCAGTGTCTGGTCAGACTGTTGATGGGACGCTCTCCTTTTCCGGGACGGCTTCCGTCAACAGCATTCCGCTAAACTGTCGTAAGCGCGTACCGGAAAGAGCAGGAAGCGCACGGCCAGGTCGATCGATTGCAGAGGGCATCGGATGCGGACCGCGTCCTCCATCTACGACCGCACAAGATTGTCAACAATCTGTAAAAGTTTTGTTGACAGATAATAGATTTGAGCCCTCACTCACAAAACTCCGCGTATCGGTCGAGTTCTGTCGCAACAATGCGCGGCCTCCAAAGGGGAAAGAACAATGATCAATAGACGTTCAATAATCACATACGCGGCGCTCAGCGCAGTCTCTGCGCTGGCAATCATGGCCGGCGGCACAATCACGGTGCACGCCGCCAACAAGGAACTCAAGATCGGCTTTGTCGGCGTGACGAGTGGCGCGGCCGCTGCGTGGGGCACATCCAACGTCCGCTCGATGCAGACGCGCGCCGCCTGGATCAACGAAACCGGCGGTGTGAAGATTGGTGACGAGACCTATGACATCAAGATCGTCACCTTCGACGATCAGAAGGACCCGAAGCGGGCGATCGCCGGCATGGAGAAGATGGCCCAGGAGGGCATCCACTATGTCGTCGGTCCGAATGTCGACGACGGCGCGGCGGCGGTGCGTCCCGTGGCAGAATCCAAGGGCATCATCTATTTTCCCTACGCATTCCCGAAGGAACTCTACACCCCGCCGGCGTCCAACGCCGTGCTCGGCATGATCGCCAACTACCAGTCAGCTCCGGCGATCTACAAATATCTCATGGAAAACAGGGGCGTGAGAAAAGTTGCCTTTGTCGCCGCCAACGAATCCGATCCGCTGAGCCAGCGGGATGGCGGTGTTGCCGCGGCAAAGGCGCTCGGGCTTGAGGTTGTGGCTGCCACGGATGTCTACCAAAACGATACCCGCGATTTCACGCCGGTACTGACGCCGATCGTGTTGCAAAAACCGGACCTGCTGGTGCTTTCGGGTGTCGCGCCCGGCAATGCGCCGCTGCTGATCCGCGCCGCGCGCGAGCTCGGCTACGAAGGTCTGATCTCCACCGAAACGGCGCAGGATGCCAAGGTGCTGGAAGAGGGCGCGGGCGAGTTGGCCAACGGCTTCATCTCAGTCGGCGGCGCATCGACGCCCGAAATCGCGTCCGACATGATGAAGGAGTTCGTCGACCGCTATACGAAAATGTTCGGCGAATACAATGACGAGTCCAACACCAAGGTCTACGCGCTCGAATACATCATCGAGACGCTGAAGGCGAACCCGGCCGCGATCGACAATGTCGAGGAGTTCAAGAAGACGATCGACACTTTCTCGGCGCCCAATCCCTATCTGAAGGGCGATGCCAAGCTGACCTATGTCGGAATGACGTCGTTTGGCCAGAAGCGCCAGCTTTCGGTCCCGATGGTGGTCACGGAATACCGCGACGGCAAGTTCGAGACGCTCTTCGTCGCTCAAGTCGATTGACGCAACTGCACTGAAGCGGATTGCCGCGGAGGCTCGTGCATTCGTCTTGAGCCTCTGAATGGCCGGGAAACCATCCTGATGGAACAAGTCATCGCCAACGGGCTCTATCTTGGCGCGCAATACGCCTTGATCGCGCTCGGTCTGACCCTGATCTTCGCGCTGATGAACGTGCTTAACTTTGCCCATGGGCAGATGTACGTTCTCGGCGGCTTCATCACCTACACCGTCTATGGCCAGCTCGGCATGCCTTTCGTCGTCGCGCTCGTTGCGTCCGGGATCACGCTGCTGGTCATTGGAGCGCTGGTCGAGAAATTCCTTTTCAGAACGGTGATCAAGCGAAGCGTGCGGGAGGAAAGTACGATGCTTCTCGCGGCGGCGGTCGCATTCTTCCTCGACGCCGTGATCCTCCTCCTGTTCGGTGAAAAGCAGCGCGGCGTGCCGAAGATCGTCAACGGCGTCTTCGTCTCCGACAGCCTCATAATGCCTTACGACCGGCTGCTGGTCGGCGCACTCGCCATACTGTTCATCGCCTCCTTCGTGCTTTTCATGCAGTACAGCAAGCCGGGACGCGCCATGCGGGCGCTGGCGCAGGACCGGGTCGCGGCGCAGCTTATGGGCGTCGAGGTCGACCGCTATTCGATGATCGGCTTTGCGCTCGGCGCCATGCTTGCCGGCATAGTCGGCGGGCTGCTGGTCGCCATCACCGGCGTCAATTCGGGCATCGGCGGGCCGATCTCGATCAAGGCGTTCTTGATGGTGATGATCGGCGGGGCCGGCGTGGTCAGCGGAGCAATCGCCGGCGGCTTCATCCTCGGCATGATGGAATCGGTCGGCCTGACGGTGCTACGCCAATATGGCGACGTCACTTATCTCGTCATCTTCGCCGCGCTGATGGTGTTCCTGAGCATCCGCCCGAACGGGCTCATGGGCAAGCCGTGGGGGTGATCGACATGAAGCGTACACGCAACATCCTCGGCGTCGCTGTCTTCCTGCTGGTCGTACTCATCGGCGTGCCCTGGCTGATCGAGGCGACCGGTCGGCTCGACCTCTACTACACGCTGACTTCGGTCGCGCTGCTCAGCATCGCCAGCGCCGGGGTGTGGGTGACTTTTTACATCGGCCGCATCAATATCGGCCAGGGCGCCTTCGCGCTTATGGGCGGCTATGTTTCGGCCATCCTTGTCGTCCAGTATGGTGTGTCGTTCTGGCTGACACTGCCGCTGGCTGGGCTGTTCTGCGCCGCTGCAAGCGTGCTGATCGGGCTGCCCATCCTCAGGCTTCGCGGCGTCTATTTCGCCATGGTCACGCTGGTTTTGACCGAAGTGGCGCGGCTGCTCGCGCTGGCGCTGCCGATCACCAACGGAGCCAAGGGCATGGTCAGCATTCCGCTCCCCGGCGGCATCTCGATCTTCGGGCTGACCATCCTTCCGGATTTCGCGACGCTCGCCAATCCGCGTCCCGCCTTCTATCTGGTGTCGGTTGCGCTGATGGTGCTGTGCTTTGCCGGGCTTTACCGCCTTGTCCATTCGCGCATCGGCAAACTCTGCCAGTCGTTGCAGCAGAACGAGGAACTGGCCTCCTCGATCGGCGTCAACATCGCCTATCTGCGCGTCATCGCCTATGCCATCTCCTCATTCCTCGGCGGTCTCGGCGGTGCGATGTTCGTCGCCATCTCGCAATCGATCTATCCGTCGAGCTTCACCGTCACCGACTCGGTGAACTTCATGCTGAACTGCTTCCTCGGCGGGCTCGGCCACGTCTTCGGGCCGATGATCGGCACCTTCGTGCTCTATTTCGGCTGGGATTTCCTGTTCGAAACCGGCGAGTTCCAGTTGCTGATCTTCTCTTCGGTGCTGATCGCGCTGATGCTGTTCCTTCCCAACGGCCTGCTCAGCCTCAGGCTGTTCGGCAAGAAGCAGGGCTAGGACCATGACTGAGCTTCTCCAGATCAAGGCAGTGACCAAACGCTTCGGCGGGCTGGTCGCGGTCAACAATGTTTCCTTCGCGGTCCGCGAACGCGAGATCCTTTCCGTCATCGGCCCCAACGGCGCCGGCAAGTCGACGCTGTTCAAGCTGATTTCCTCTTTCCTCAATCCGACCTCGGGCGAAGTGCTGTTTGGCGGACAGCGGATTTCAGGCCTGGCGCCGCATATCGTCGCCCGGAAGGGCGTCGTGCGCACGTTCCAGGAGACGACGATCTTCAAGGGCATGACGGTGCGCGACAATGTCATCATCGCGCATCACCTGCGTTCCAATGCCAGCCTTGCCGGCTTCTATCTCGGCACGAATACCGCACGGCGCGACGAGGATGACTTCGGGCGATCCGCCGACGAGATCATCGACTTCCTCGGTCTCGGCGCGCAACGGCATGAGATCGCCAGCACGCTGCCGCACGGCCATCTGCGCGCGCTCGGGATTGCCATCGGGCTCGCCACGAACCCGACCGTGCTTCTGCTCGACGAGCCCTTCGCCGGCATGAACCATGACGAAACCGTGCGCGCGGTGGAGATGGTGCGCGGCGTGCGGATGCGCGGCGTGACTGTCCTGCTGGTCGAGCACGATATGCCTGCCGTCATGAACATTTCCGACCGCATCGTCGTCCTGAACTTCGGTGTGAAAATCGCCGAGGGAACGCCGAAGGAAATCCAGGAGAACGAAAAGGTCATCGAGGCCTATCTCGGCGCCGAAGATGAGACGATCGGATTTTAGCCATGAGCGAACTGCTGAAAGTCTCCGACGTCGAACTCTACTACGACCATGTCTATGCACTGAAGGGTGTGTCGCTGAGCGTCAACGAGGGCGAGACGGTAGCGCTGATCGGCGCGAACGGCGCGGGCAAATCTTCGATCCTGCGCGCCATCACCGGCCTGAAGAAGGTCCGCAGCGGCGAGATTCATTTCCAGGGCCACCGCATCGACGGAACGCGCCCGGACGAGCTGGTCAGGATGGGCATCGCCATGGTACCTGAGGGTCGTCGCGTCTTTTCCTACATGACGGTGCGCGACAATCTGATGATGGGCGCCTTCACCCGCACCGACAAGGCCGAAATCGCAAGGACGCTGGACATGGTGCTCGGGCGCTTCCCGCGCCTGAAGGAACGCTATTCCCAGACGGCGGGTACGATGAGCGGCGGCGAACAGCAGATGCTGGTGATCGGGCGGGCGCTGATGGCCAAACCGAAGCTTCTGCTGCTCGATGAACCCTCGCTCGGCGTCGCGCCGAAGCTCGTTCAGGACATCGCCCGCTCGATCGTCGCGATCAACCGCGACGAAAAGGTCAGCGTGCTGCTGGTCGAGCAGAATTCGCGCATGGCGCTGCGCATCTCGCAGCGCGCCTACGCACTGACGACCGGAAAGATCGCGCTGGCCGGACATTCGGCTGAGCTGCTTGGCGACGACCGGGTCAAGAAACTCTATCTCGGCGGCGAAATATGAAAGCGCAAATGGACGTACTCGTCGTCAATCCCAACACCACCGCGTCCATGACCGAAAAGATCGGCGAGGCGGCGCGCCGCGCGGCTTCGGCCGGCACCAGGATCATCGCCGTCAATCCGAAGGACGGGCCGCCGAGCGTCGAAGGCTATTTCGACGAGGTCTTCGCCATCCCGGGAATGATCGGCGAGATCCAAAAACATCCGGCGGCGAGCGCCTGCGTCATCGCCTGCTTCGACGACACCGGCCTCGACGCAGTACGCTGCGTCGGCGAGATGCCGGTGGTCGGTATCGGCGAAGCGGCGTTTCACATGGCGAGCCTGATTGCCGGCAAGTTCAGCGTGGTGACGACGCTGTCGCGTTCGGTGCCGGCGATCGAGCACAATCTGGTGCGCTACGGCCTCGCCAGCCGCTGCGCCAGGGTGCGGGCCAGCGACGTTCCCGTTCTGGAGCTCGAAATGCCCGGCTCCAACGCCCGCCATCGAATTTCGGAGGAGATCGAGCGCGCCATCCGCGACGACCGGGCCGAAGCGATTGTGCTGGGATGCGCCGGCATGGCCGACCTCGCCGCCGCGCTCAGCCGTGAACATAGCCTTCCCGTGCTCGACGGCGTCGCCTGCGCAGTAAAACTCTGTGAGAGCCTCGTCGGCCTTGGCCTGTCGACCTCAAAGCGCGGCGGCTACCAGGTTCCACTCGAAAAATCCTTCGCCGGAATCTTTGCGTCCTTTTCGCCCTCCGGCCGTGTATCCTGATGCGTGCAAAATTGTTGACATTCCCACACAGGATGTTCGATGTCCGGCCGGAAACGCGGTGTTCGCGCCGCTAAGCGATCCGGCCGCCGGGACACTGAGACGATGGACCTGCTTGGGCCAAAGCCACGGGATGGCGACAAGCCGACGATGCGCTGGTTTCCGGTCTATGCCGGCCTGCGCGATGCCATCGTCAGCCACCGCCTCGCACCGGGCACAAAACTACCCGAGGACGAACTCGCCTCGATCTATTCGGTGAGCCGTGCGGTGATACGCGCGGCGCTGCAGGCGCTGTCGCATGACCGCTTGGCTCGGCTCGAGCCGAACCGCGGCGCGTTCGTCGCCCAGCCGACCAGGCAGGAAGCGCGCGAGGTGTTCGAAGCGCGGGCGCTGATCGAGCCCAAGGTCGCGGCGCTTGCCGCCGAAGTGGCAAAGCCGGTCGAGATCGCGCAACTGCGGCTTCATCTCGAAAAAGAGCACGAGGCCCTGCATGCCGGCCGCGACAGCGACGCCATCATGCTGTCGGCAAAATTCCATGTCGGCATCGCCGAAATCGCCGGCCATTCTATCCTGACCGGTTTCGTCAAAGACCTGCTGTCGCGGTCGTCGCTGATCATCGCGCTCTACTGGCGCCGCCGCGACACCACCTGCGAAAGCCACGCCCATCACGCCCTCGTCGATGCCATCGAAAAGCACGACGCACAAAACGCGTCCGACCTGATGCAAAGCCATCTCGTCGAACTTCTGTCGGGCCTTGATCTGTCGCTTGGCGAGAAGAAGCCCGAGAGCCTGTCGGACATCTTGCGCTGATCTGCGCTGTCAAACTCTTCGCCAAGCTTCGCATTGCAGATGTCGTCGCGATGCTGGACGAATATCGGATCACCCGCAACCGACACCGGCCAACGAAGCTCGCGCGTAAGTGGCCGCTCTCAAAGCTAGTAAAGCCGAAGTGCCATACTGGATCGCCCCCGATCGGGCGCTCACGGCGAAGCCAGGATGCACGTCACCTCGCAATCCTGACCTGACGCCTACCTCTGAAACGTCCCAATGCGACATTTCTACTTGCCAGCAACGCGACATTCGAACTTGGTTGCAACATGATCCCAGGTTGATTGGCGATCCTGCCCCGGTCCACCCGGTTCCGAAACGGCACCATGCGCCATCTTGGGACGTTCGCCAATGCGGCGGGGAACTTCGCGATCCGACCCTTCTCGGACCTTCCCTGAATGCAAGATCACGGGCAGGTTCTGACCCTATTCCCGACCTTGACAGCCAAGTGCAATATGCGCCAGTTGCGTCTTCGGTCGTTGCAAGCCTTGACACGATATGATTCAGCATTGTTGGGCGGCAGCCCGAGGATTGAAACCGATATTCGCCTCGCTGGAATGTCTAACGCGACTCCGTCATGATCTTCCGGCCCTGTCGAGCGACGCTGCCAAAGCCGTTGACGCCAACGCAGGTGATGAGGGCAGGCTAGACCAGTGCAGCAGATCCGCCCGGCGACTTTTCTTTTTGCGGCCCGAGCCCTGCGCGACATGGGCGATGGCTTCGTGGCCGTTCTGTTGCCGGTCTATCTCCTCGCATTAGGCTTCGCGCCTCTGCAGGTCGGCATCATTGCAACCGGATCGCTGCTCGGTTCAGCGCTCTTGACCATCGCCGTCGGACTCCTTGGTGCCCGACACGATCACCGCCAACTCCTGCTTGCCGCCGCCAGTCTGATGGTCGCCACGGGTGTGGCCTTTGCTGTGGTCCACGACTACGCGCTGCTTTTGGTGATCGCCTTCGCAGGCACCATCAACCCGTCGGCCGGCAGCGTCAGCGTGTTCGTGCCCTTAGAGCATGCCGTCCTCACACGCGAAGTCACCGACGCCGCGCGGACCAAGATGTTCGCGCGCTACAGCCTTGTGGGTGCGCTCGCAGCCGCGGTTGGCGCGCTCGCTTCGGCGACACCTGATCTTCTGGCTCCAGCCGGCCTCGATCAACTCACCGGCATCAAGGCGATGTTCGTGCTCTATGCGTTGCTGGGCCTGTTCGGCGGTCTCCTTTACGCGCAGATCCCGCAGCGCCGTCCAATGTCGGACTCCGGCAGCACGTCCGCGCTTGGCCCCTCGCGGAATATCGTTTTCAGGCTTGCGGCCCTTTTTAGCCTTGATGCCTTTGCCGGCGGCTTCCTCGTCCAGTCGCTGCTTGCCCTGTGGCTTTTCGAAAAATTCGACCTGTCGCTTTCGGAAGCGGGCTTTTTCTTCTTCTGGTCCGGCGTGCTTTCGGCGTTCTCATTCCCCGTTGCCGCCTGGCTGTCGCGGCACATCGGACTCATCAACACGATGGTGTTCACACACATTCCGTCCAGCATCGCCCTGATGCTGGCGGCGCTTGCGCCGACGCTCCCTCTGGCGCTCGCCCTGCTGCTGATCCGTGCCGCGCTTTCGCAGATGGACGTCCCGACGCGCTCATCTTACGTCATGGCGGTCGTCACGGAGGCGGAGCGGGCAGCCGCCGCGAGCTTCACATCGGTACCGCGCAGTTTGGCTGCCGCAGCCAGTCCCGCCCTGGCGGGCGCTCTGTTCGCTGCCTCGTTCCGGGCTTGGCCCCTGATCATCTGCGGTGCACTGAAGATCGCTTACGATCTGCTGCTACTGATGCAGTTCCAGAACGTCAAGCCGCCAGAGGAACGCTGATATTTGGGTTGCTTGACCGGGAGGGGGCAATCGCGAAGGCAAACGTTGGAAAGGTCGTCGATCACTTCGGCTCTGACTCCGGACTTGTCGAATGCCTAATGTGACCCGACATCCTCGACGCGATGCCTGCAGACCATCACCCGCAGCGCAGCAGACAACGAAAGTCTCCGCTGGGCTCTGCCCATCAGGCAGGCCGTGCTTTGTAAAAGCGGCACCAACCATCGGGGCTGATTTCACCCGCGACAATCTCGGATGCATTCGGCTTCAGGAAATGGGTGCACCCGGCGCAGCGGCGATCTTTGTTTGGAACATCCTAATAAAGCGCCACAGGCTTTGGGGTTGTTTCGGCGCCGCGCGCCGCAGGCTGACCTGTCATGCAGGAAGCAAGCCCACCTGCACCGGCAAATCGCTGCGCCGGTCGTCGACACCTTAAGAAATTTCCGGCGAGACAGCGCTTGGCCTGGCTCACGTTGTGCCGACCCGCAATTTATCTCACCACGATCTTCTTTAATGATCTTTCCTCCCAATCGAACCCAAGGAAGCGCCGAGTGCTGATCAGATCGATTTGAGGTACTCGATCAGATCACTCTTTTCCTGATCGGTCAGATCAAGGCCGAGATGGCCGTCATAGTGCTCCTTCTGCGCAAGACGTCGATCGGTTCCACTCCTCCTGCCAGGGGTCGATCAAGTTAAGGACCCGACGTCTCCTCCCGGCTCGAGGTCTAATTCAATAAAACCGTGCGTCGCCGTCCTGCTTCCTTGATCCCTTGCCTTCCCTTACAATCCCTTCCGGACACAGAGGAGTTCCGCCATGAGCGAAGACGCCGTCAACATGTCGATCCGCAAGTTCCTGAAGGAAGTCGGCGTCACCTCCCAGCGCAAGATCGAGGAGACGGTGCGCGAAGGGCAAATCGGCGGCAAGAAGCTGAAGGTCCGCATGACGCTGACGGCGGAAGGCACCGGCCTCAACCACGTGGTGGACGGCGAGATCGAACTTCCATAAGCCGGGCGAAGCGACCTAGCGAAACGGCCGACGCGGCCGAAACGGATCAGCGGTTGGAATGGCGTCTGGCCGGGTCGATGTAGTACCGCTCACCCCACGCTCTTGCGACTCTGAGGGAACGCGAAAGACCGACCCTAAGCGGAAGCTCGCTCGCTCCGGGTCAATTCACGGCCATGACCCTTTACGTGTTTGAGCGTGAACCGCTGGAGGCTTCATCGCCGTTGTGGACTCATCCCAGGGTGACCATCACACCTCATGTCGCGAGTTTCTGGGTGGATTCTCGCGGAGCGGCCGTTCAGGCCTCTACTACTATTGTCGGCGCGCCGGGCCTGGCATGGCCGATGATGCGAGCCGAAGGATAGCCGTCCGCGACGATCCTCTCGACGAGCGCCGCTGCGTGGTCGGTCTCGCAAGCAACCAGCAACCCGCCCGAAGTCTGTGGATCCGTGAGAAGATGGCGTCGCCACTCGGGCATGCCGGGAGGTAAGCTTACCGCGTCGCCATAGCTCGCCCAGTTGCGCCGCGATGCGCCGGTAACGTGGCCGTCGACCGCGAGCGAGGCAGCTTCGGAAAAGAGCGGCACGTCGTGGCTGCAAATTATCAGCGTGCACCCGGCACCGCGTGCCATCTCGAGACCATGTCCGAGCAAGCCAAATCCGGTCACGTCGGTGACGGCGTGGACGCTCGCGTCCTGCGCCAGCTCCGATCCGATCCGGTTGAGAAGGGTGGTGGAGGCGATCATTTCGCGATAGCCGCTCTCGGAAAGCGCCTGCTTCTTGATGGCGGCGGAGTAGATGCCGACGCCGAGCCCTTTCGTCAGGATCAAGGCGTCACCCGGCCTGGTGTCAGAATTGCGTCGGATATCTCCGGGTCGGCATGTGCCGATGACTGCGAGGCCATAAATCGGCTCCGGCGAGTCGATCGAGTGGCCACCTGCAACCGGGATTCCGGCGTCGGCGCAGACAGCTTCGCCACCTTTCAGGATTTCGCGGACCATGAGCGTCGGGATCTTGTCGAGAGGCATCCCGAGGATCGCCAGCGCCATGATCGGCCGGCCACCCATCGCATAGATATCGGACAGGGCGTTGGTTGCGGCAATCCGGCCGAAATCGTACGGGTCATCTACCATAGGCATGAAGAAGTCGGTGGTCGCGATGACGCAAGTCGCGCCGTCGAGTTGCCAGACTGCTGCATCGTCGCCGGTCTCCGTGCCGACGAGAAGCTGATGATAGGGACTGGCAGCCGCCGGATTAGCGAGAAGCTGCTGCAGCACTGACGGTGCCAGCTTACAGCCGCAACCGCCGCCATGGGCGAGGCTGGTCAGGCGCACAACGGGCGCATCGGTTATTTCGGGCGAGAGGGCGATTGCCATAGTCGTCGAGCCTCCTCTGCTGGCACGCTTTAGTAGGGATCAAGGTCAACCGGAATGGAAAATACGATCGCGCCAACGCACGGCGCGTTTGGAGCACGCTTGCTCTCAGCGGATTTCATTAAGTTAGGAAAGGCAAGCACCGTATCCGGCGTGCGAGGCATCGCCGTCATTGGGTATCGATCGAAAGGCGCCCCGACCCGCGGGAGCTGTTTCATCGCCACGCTTTACAGTATGGTAATGCGTTCGTTTTCGTCAATCGCAGTCGCGGTCACGAAAAGATGACAAGAATATTCAACAATAATACACAAAGCCGATTTGCGGGCACAAGCCTGTTGCAGGAAGGCGGTTCGGAGGGGCACTTTTGCTGCACCGTACGCACCTCGTTCTTTGGCATTGATTTTATGTGGTCCGAGACTAGTTAGTCGGATTGAACCGTTGGTTCGAGTTGCCTTGTGGGGCATCGGCTTCGGGAGGAACCCATGAACATCGATCTTTCTCGACGCGCGTTCCTGCAAACAGCAGGCGCGGGTCTCGCTGGTACTACGCTTGGAGCCCTCGGCTTCGGCGATAGCGAGGCCGCACACGCGGCGGCTATACGGCCCTTCAAGCTCGCGAACACCACCGAAACACGCAACACCTGTCCATACTGCTCGGTGGCTTGCGGCATAATCTTGTATTCGAAGGGCGATCTCAGAAAGGGCGAGCCGGCCGAGACCACCCATATCGAGGGTGACACTGATCATCCGACCAATCGCGGCACCTTGTGCCCCAAAGGGTCGGCCCTGCTCGGATTTGTCAAGTCGCCGACCCGTCTGCAACATCCGATGATCCGCAAACCGGGCTCGGACAAGTTCGAGCCGATAAGCTGGGAAGACGCACTCGGCCGCATCGCCCGCCTGATGAAGGACGATCGCGACAAGAACTTCGTCGCGACGAACAATGACGGCGTGACGGTCAACCGGTGGATCACCACCGGCTTCCTCGCCGCCTCGGCTTCGACCAATGAAACCGCGTTCGCGACCTACAAGGTGGTCCGCAGCGCGGGCATGCTGGTGTTCGACAACCAGGCACGTGTCTGACACGGCCCGACGGTGGCGAGTCTCGCCCCAACATTCGGCCGCGGCGCAATGACCAATTCCTGGACCGACATCAAGAACACGGATCTCGTCGTCATCATGGGCGGCAATGCCGCGGAAGCGCATCCTTGCGGCTTCAAATGGGTCACAGAGGCGAAGGCCAACCGCGGCGCCAAGCTCATCGTCATCGACCCGCGCTTTACGCGCTCGGCTTCGGTGTCGGATCTTTACGCGCCGATCCGCCAGGGAACGGACATCGCCTTGCTGCTCGGGCTGATCAACTACTGCATCCAGAACGATAAGGTGCAATGGGACTATCTGAAGACCTTCACCAACGCGACGTATGTCGTCAAGGAGGGCTTCACCTATCAGGACGGCCTCTTCTCCGGCTATAACGAGGCGAAGCGAGACTATGACAAGTCCAGTTGGGACTATGACATAGGCACGGACGGCTTTGCCGTTGTCGACGCGACATTGGCCAATCCCCGCTGCGTCTGGAATCTGCTCAAGAAGCATGTAGCGGTCTACACGCCGGAGATGGTCGAGCGCATCTGCGGCACACCGAAGGACCGGTTCCTGAAGGTGGCCGCGATGGTCGCCGAGACATCGTCTCCGACCAAGGCGATGACCTCGATGTACGCGCTCGGCTGGACCCAGCACTCGAAAGGCTCGCAGAACATCCGCGCCATGGCGATGCTGCAGCTTGTTCTCGGCAATATCGGTATACGCGGCGGCGGCATGAACGCGCTTCGCGGTCACTCCAACATCCAGGGGCTGACCGACCTCGGGCTGATGTCGAACCTGCTGCCTGGTTATCTGACGCTGCCGACCGAGAAGGAGGTCGATCTGGCAGCCTACATGTCGACCCGAGGCTTCAAGCCGCTCCGGCCGAACCAGATGAGCTACTGGCAGAACTACAGGAAGTTCTTCGTAAGCTTCCAGAAGTCAATGTGGGGCAACGCGGCAACGCCGGAGAACGCCTTCGCCTACGACTACCTGCCGAAGCTCGACCTGCCGGGCTACGATCTGCTGCGGGCTTTCGAGCTGATGCACCAGGGCAAGATGAACGGCTATTTCTGCCAGGGCTTCAACCCGCTACAGGCAGCTCCGAACAAGAAGAAGGTGATCGAGTCCCTCTCGAAGCTCAAATACCTCGTCATCATGGATCCGTTGGACACGGAGACGGGCCGGTTCTGGGAGAACCACGGGCCGTACAACGATGTCGATCCGTCGCAGATTCAGACGGAAGTCTACCAGCTTCCCTCCACCTGCTTCGCCGAGGACGACGGCTCGCTGGTCAATTCGGGGCGCTGGCTGCAGTGGCATTGGGCCGGTGGCACGCCCCCCGGCGAGGCCAAACGCGATACCTGGATCATGGCGCAGCTCTATCTGCGCCTGAAGGGGCTCTACACCAAGGAAGGCGGCGCCTTCGCCGAGCCGATCGTCAAGCTCAACTGGCCTTATGCCGATCCCGGCGATCCGAAGGCCGAGGAGCTTGCCCAGGAGATCAATGGTAGGGCGCTCGCCAGAGTAACCGACACGGCCGACCCGACAAAGGTGCTGGCCGAGGCCGGAAAGCTCTTGCCGGGCTTCGCCGCGCTGCGCGACGACGGTTCCACCTCCTGCGGCTGCTGGATCTATTCCGGCTGCTTCAACGAAAACGGCAACAACATGGCCAGGCGGGACACCACCGATCCTGACGAAACCGGCGCCTATTCCAAATGGGCGTTCTCATGGCCTGCCAACCGCCGCATTCTCTACAACAGGGCGTCGGCTGACCTCACCGGAAAGCCTTGGGATCCAAGCCGCAAGGTGATTGAATGGGACGGCACGAAATGGTCGGGCTACGATGTCCCCGACATCTTGCCAACGGCAAAGCCCGATCAAGTAGGCCCGTTCATCATGAATCCGGAAGGCGTCTCGCGCCTCTTTACCCGGGGCATGATGCGCGACGGACCATTCCCGGCGCATTACGAGCCATTCGAGTCGCCCATCGCGAACCCGATAGCTCCCAAAGTCCGCGGCAACCCCGCAGCGCGGGTGTTCGAAGGCGATATGGCCCAGTTCGCCGAATCGGCTTCGCAGGAGTTCCCCTACGCGGCGACCTCCTACCGACTGACCGAGCATTTCCACTTCTGGACCAAGCACGTCATCACCAATGCGGTGATGCAGCCGGAGTTTTTCGTGGAAATTTCGGAACAGCTTGCGGCCGAGAAGGGCATCACCAAAGGCGGCTGGGTGCGCGTCTGGTCGAAGCGCGGTTCAGTTGTGGCGAAGGCCATGGTGACCAAGCGGATCAGGCCGCTCACCTGCGATGGCAAGACCGTCCACATCGTCGGAATACCATTGCACTGGGGCTTCACGGGAGCGGCGAAGAAAGGCTTTGGGCCGAACATGCTCACCCCCTTTGTCGGTGACGCCAACATCGAGACGCCGGAATACAAGGCGTTCCTTGTCAACATCGAGCCCATCGCCGGGCCGGTAGCGTAGGAGGAGTAAGCGATGTTTCCTCCACTTCCAAATCCTTCGACGACGGATACCGCACCGCGTTTTTCCGACAAGGACCTCATCCGCCGCTCTGCCTCGACGGTTCCCGCGCCCGAGCAGCAATTGACGGAAGTCGCCAAGCTCATCGATGTTTCGAAATGCATCGGCTGCAAGGCGTGCCAGACGGCCTGCATCGAGTGGAACGACACGCATCCGGAGATCGGCTTCAATGCCGGCGTCTATGAGAATCCTGCCGATCTGACGCCGGACATGTTCACGCTGATGCGCTACAGCGAATGGGACAATCCCGAGACGAACGAACTCGAATGGCTGATCCGCAAGGATGGCTGCATGCACTGCGCTGACCCGGGCTGCCTCAAGGCTTGTCCGGCACCAGGCGCCATAGTGCAGTATTCGAACGGCATCGTCGATTTCGTCCATGAGAACTGCATCGGCTGCGGCTATTGCATCAAGGGTTGCCCGTTCAACATTCCGCGCATCTCCAAAGTCGATCACACGGCCTACAAATGCACGCTCTGCTCCGACCGCGTGGCTGTCGGCCAGGGACCAGCCTGCGCCAAGGCCTGCCCGACCCAGGCGATCGTGTTCGGCACGAAAGACGAGATGAAACAGCACGCCGACGGCCGCATCAAGGACCTGAAATCGCGCGGCTATTCGAATGCCGGCCTCTACGATCCGCCCGGCGTCGGAGGGACGCATGTGATGTATGTGCTGCACCATGCCGACCAGCCGGAACTCTATTCGGGTCTGCCGAAGGAGCCGAAGATCAGTCCGCTCGTGGAGGCGTGGAAGGGCGTGACCAAATATGCCGGCCTCACCATTCTCGGCGTGGCGGCCGGCGTCGGCCTGCTTCACCATCTGGTCATGGGACCGAACAGGGTCTCCGAGACGGATGAGGAGCATGCCGAAGATCTGACGGAAGGCGACAACGATGGCCGCGTATGACGTGAAGCCGAACGAGCAGGTACATCCCGGCAAGCCAGTCATCGTGGACCGCTACACGGTGAGCGCACGGATCAACCATTGGATCACGGCGGCCAGCCTGATCCTGCTCGCCTTGTCCGGCCTTGCCATGTTTCACCCGAGCCTGTTCTTCCTGTCGGGGCTGTTTGGCGGCGGCCAGTTCACGCGCTTCATTCACCCATGGATCGGCGTCTTGCTCTTCTTCAGCTTCCTTGGGCTTTTTCTTCGGTTCTGGAAGGCCAATTTGTGGAAGCCCGAGGACGGAACGTGGCTCGCACGTTTCCGTGACGTATTGTCCAATCACGAGGACAACGTCCCCGAAGTCGGCAAGTACAATGCCGGCCAGAAGCTCGTCTTCTGGTCAATGTCGATCCTCATCATCATCCTGATTTCGAGCGGCATCGTCATCTGGCAACAATATTTCGCCGCTTACACCACGATCGGTCAGCAGCGGGTGGCGCTGCTTGTTCATTCGATCGCTGCCGTGGCGATCATCGGCGTCTGGATTATCCATTTCTATTCGGCCATCTGGGTACGCGGCACCATTCCCGCCATGACGCGCGGACGGGTGACCGGCGGCTGGGCTTGGCGGCATCATCGCAAATGGCTGCGTGAACTGATCGCAGGCAAACCGGACGGACGTTCGGGATCGAATCCCGCCGAATGAGCGGGTATTTGTTTTTACGCAATTCCGGACGGAAAACCGTTATACACTTTTCGTGGAATTGCTCTGGAGCAGTATCAAGCCGACCACGTGGCCCGTGAGGTTCGTGAGGTTGAAATGCCAAGGCAACAAGATCCGTCACGCCCTGACCCGACTCTAATCGGCGAGGTCTCGGCCCCACCCTTTGCGCGCCTGCCTGATCCGCAGACCTTGTTCATTCGCCGCTCCGAGCGATTGAATGTGTTGGCGGATGACCACCAGCTCGGCCCCTATCTCCGCTTCCTCGCTGCACTGACGGATGCGCAGCACCGCATCCAGGACGGCTTGCCGGATGTCAAATTGCCGACCGCGGAGGCGCGCGAGCGCGCACGAACCTTCGGTATGCCGCCGCTCGATCGCAACCAATTCACTTCGGATGCCGCCCTTGGAATGACGCTCGGCCGCCTGATCGAAGTGGCAGCCACGATCGAAAAACCCAAGGCGGCCGCAGCCGCCTTGGACAGGCTGGCGAATATCGATGCGTCCGGGGTCGACTCCATGGTGCGCAATGTGCTCACCGATGCGATCCCAATGAACGCGCTTGCCGAGCATGTCTATGTCGCGGCCGCGCTGCAGGTTCACTTTGCCCGCCTCGCGGCATGTCTCGACAGCTCGAAGCTGGTTCCGGTTGCCGACGGCGCCTGTCCGGCCTGCGGTGGGCCGCCCGTATCCTCGATCATCGTCGGTTGGCACGGCGCACACGGGGCGCGGTTCTGCGTCTGCGCGCTGTGTGGAACATTGTGGAACCACGTCCGTATCAAATGTACGCTGTGCGGCTCGACCAAGGGGATAGGCTATCAGGAAATCGAGGGAGGTCCTGGCACGGTCAAGGCCGAGACCTGCGATGCATGCGGCTGCTATGTAAAGATCCTGTACCAGCACAGGGATCCGGCTCTCGATCCGGTTGCCGACGACGTGGCGACGCTCGGCCTCGACCTGCTCGTCCGCGAGGGTGGCCATCGCCGCGGATCGTTCAATCCGTTCCTTGTTGGCTATTGAGGATACGATGACCGCTTCATCCGCAAACCCTTTGCGCAATCTTCCGTCGGTCGACCAAGTGCTGAGGACCCCGCTGGCGGCGGCCGCAATCGAGCGCTTCGGACGGCAGGCCGCGACGGAGGCCATTCGCCGAGCCGTCGCCGATGCGCGAATGGCCTCCCGCAATGCCGGAGCCGTCGTGCCGGAGGCAAACGATCTTGCCGGCGACGCGCTCGTGCAGCTCAGGGACGGCGAACGCTCTTCCCTGCGCCCCGTTTTCAACCTGACCGGAACGGTGCTGCATACCAATCTCGGACGAGCCCTCCTCGCGAAAGAGGCGGTCGAGGCTGTTCGGCTGGCAATGCGCGAAGCCGTGGCTCTCGAATTCGATGTCGAGAAAGGCGAGCGCGGCGAACGGGACGATCATCTTCGATCGCTCGTTTGCGAGCTGACCGGAGCCGAGGATGCAACCGTCGTCAACAACAACGCGGCTGCCGTCCTTCTCGTCCTCAACACGCTGGCGCTCGGTCGCGAAGCGATCGTTTCGCGAGGCGAGTTGATCGAGATCGGCGGCTCTTTCCGGATGCCCGAGATCATGACGCGCGCCGGCGCCAGGCTTGTCGAGGTCGGCACCACCAACCGCACGCATCGCAAAGACTATGTCGCGGCGATCGGCCCGGAGACCGGGCTCATCCTCAAGGTGCACACATCGAACTACCGGGTCGAAGGATTCACGGCCGAGATCCGGGCACCCGAGCTCGCTTCAATCGCCAAGGCGCATGGGGTACCGCTGGTCCATGATCTCGGTTCGGGCACGCTGGTCGATCTAGCCCGCTACGGCCTTGGGCGCGAGCCGACCGTGCGCGAGGCGGTCGCCGACGGCGCCAATCTCGTCACATTCTCCGGCGACAAGCTGCTTGGCGGTCCGCAGGCGGGTTTCATCGTCGGCCGCAGGGACCTGCTCGCAGCGATCAGCCGCAACCCGATGAAGCGGGCGCTCAGGGTCGACAAGCTTCGTCTGGCCGCGCTCGAGGCGACGTTGAAGCTCTACCGCGACCCCGACCACCTGGCCGAGCGCCTGCCGACGCTAAGGCTGCTCTCGCGCTCGGTGAGGGAGATTGCAGCGCAGGCAAAGCGCCTTGCTCCCCTGGTTGCTGACGCCGTGGGCGACGCCTTTGCGGTCGACACGGTGGAGTGCCGGAGCCAAGTCGGATCCGGCGCGCTGCCGCTCGAAACTGTGCCAAGCGCCGGGCTTGCTCTCAAGCCGCGCTCAGGGAGCGGCCGGTCGCTCGAAGCGCTTGCGGCTGCGCTGCGTGGGCTGGGCGTCCCCGTGATCGGGCGCATCGAAAACCAGGCGCTCGTGCTCGATTTCCGCTGCCTGGAAGACGAGGCGAACTTCGTCGCCAATCTAGCCGGCTTAAATCCGGGAGGAACCGATGCGCTGGCTTGACCGCCTTGCGCGCCGCCCAGCCGAGACGCCTGTGGCCGCACGCATGACCGAGGCCCTCGAAGCCGCGCGGCGAGGCGATCATGCCGTGGCTCTCTCCATATGGGAGCCGCTGGCTCACCGGGGCGTTGCCCGCGCTCAGAACAATATCGGCGCCTGCTTCGCCGAAGGGCTCGGCGTCGAGCGTGATGCGGATATGGCCTTTCGCTGGCTGGCGCTCGCCGCCGAGGCAGGGGATCCTGTCGGGCAAAGGAACTTGGCGTCGCTCTATTTCCGCGGCGAAGGCGTCGAGCAGGACTTTCGCCGGGCGGCCGAGCTCTATCGGGCCGCAGCGGAAACTGGCGACGGACCGGCGCAGGATATGCTGAGCTGGATGCTGCTGGAGGGCGAAGTGATGGCTCCCGATGCCGGCGAGGCGCGACGCTGGGCGCTTGCCGCGGCCGATCAGGGCATCGCATCCGCTATGACCCGGATCGGCATGCTTTATCACAATGCGCTCGGCGTGCCGCGCGATCCGGACGAGGCTGTCCGCTGGTGGCGCCGTGCTGCCATGCGAGGAGACGCCGAAGGGCAGGCAATGCTCGGCGCCGCCTGCCATCTTGGTACGGGCGTGCCGGCTGACGCGGTCGAGGCGCTGGTTTGGCTCCTGCGTGCCGAGGCAGGCGGCAGCGCCCTTGCCCGCCGCTATCTGGCTGCGGTGCGGGCCGAATTGAGCGCGGGCGATGCCGCCGAGGCCGAGCGTCGCGCCGCCGCGCCGTTGCCGGAGACCGCATCATGATCGTCGGCACGGCGGGACATGTCGATCATGGCAAAACTGCGCTGGTGCATGCGCTGACCGGTATAAACACCGATCGTTTGCAGGAGGAAAAGACACGCGGCATGACCATCGATCTCGGCTTCGCCTATTTGCCGGTGCTGGGTGGGGATAGCATCGGTTTCGTCGATGTTCCCGGCCACGAGCGTTTCGTACACACGATGCTCGCCGGCGCCAGCGGCATCGACTTCGTGTTGCTCGTGGTGGCCGCCGACGACGGCGTCATGCCGCAAACCCGGGAGCATCTCGCCATCGTCGACCTGCTCGGTGTCAAGCGCGGCGCCGTCCTGCTCACGAAATGCGATCTGGCCGGTCCCGAGCGCCGCACCGCGGTGGCGAGCGATATCCGCTCGGTGCTTGCCGGGACGATGCTTGCCGAGGCCCCCCTGATTCCCGTCTCGGTCGTTACAGGCGAAGGTATCGATGAACTCAGGTATCTCTTGGTCGAGGAGGCGTCGCATCTTGCCCGGCGTGCAGTTTCGGGCCGTTTTCGATTAGCGGTGGACCGCTCTTTCACGCTGCGCGGCGTGGGCACCGTCGTGACGGGCACCGTGCTTTCGGGTTCTCTCGGTATTGGGGACAACGTGGTCGTAAGCCCGTCGGGATTGCTTGCGCGGGTTCGATCGATCCACGCCCAGAACCGGCCGACTGAACGTGGTCGGTCGGGAGACCGTTGCGCGCTCAATCTGACCGGCGAAAGGGTTTTCAAGGAGGCGATCCGGCGCGGCGACGTAATTGTCGATCCGAAGCTTCACGCGCCGTCGGACCGGATCGATGCAAGCCTTCGCGTTCTGCCGGGTGAACGCAAGCCGATCGGCCAATGGTTTCCGGTGCGGCTCCACCATGCCGCGACGGAGGTGGGGGCACGCATTGTACTCCTCGGAGACGAACCGATCGGGCCTGGCGGCACGGCCAATGTTCAATTGGTGCTGGACAGTCCGATCGCGGCCACTGCCGGAGACGTTTACGTGGTGCGCGACACCTCCGCGCAGCGAACCATCGGCGGCGGACATTTTCTCGATCTGCGGGCGCCCAGCCGCAAACGCCGCGCGCCGGAACGGCTGGTCCAACTCGATGCCCATGCGCTATTGGCGCCCGAACTGGCCGCCGCCGCACTCCTTGATGCGCCGCCCCACTATTTCGACCTGAAGGCTTTCGCGCGCGACAGGGCGCTCAGTGACTGCGAGACGGAAGGCCTGATCGATCAACTCGGGCTTGTCCGTTTTGCCGTCGGAGAAATGCTTCTCGTGCTGTCGCCAGAGCGCTGGTTGCGATTCAAGCGCGACTTGGCCGCGACCCTGGAGAACTTCCATGCCGACAATCCGGATTTGCCGGGCGTAGGAATGGAGAGACTGCGTATTGGGCTTGATCCACGTCTGCCGGCCCCCTCTTTCATAGCAGTTCTGCGGAGCCTTTCGCACGCTGGAGAAGTTGCCTTGGACGGCGCCTGGGTGCGGCTGCCCGGTCATGAGGCGCACCTGACGGCAAAGGATGAAACTCTCTGGCTGCAGATCCAGCCTCTCATCGGCGGACCCGAACGATTCCATCCGCCGAGAGTGTGGGATATTGCCGAGGTGCTGGCCGCGCCGGAGACGGAAATCCGGCGGCTTCTGAAGCTTGCCGGCCGCATAGGGAAGGTCCACGAGGTCGCTCATGATCACTTCTTCCAGCGCCAGGCGTTGGCGCAGATCGTCGAGATCGCGCGCGACCTCGCTGCGTCGATGCCCACAGGCGAGTTCACCGCTGCTCAATTTCGCGATCGCGTGGGCAGCGGACGCAAGGTCGCCATCCATATTCTCGAATTTCTCGATCGGCACGGCGTGACGCTGCGGCGGGGAGACTTGCGCCGTCTGAACAGGCGCAGGCTGGACCTGTTCCGCCTGACAGGCGAGGGTGAGCCGCCGATGGCGCAAATTTCTGGAGGAGCATCGTCCCCGGTGGGGCGTCCGGACTTCAAATCCGGGAGGGGCCGCGAGTCGGTCTCTGGTGGGTTCGACTCCCACTCTCTTCCGCCATCCTAGTGAGCCAAGATGAACCCGACGGCTTCCTTTCTGAATGACCTGAAAACGACGGCTGAGACCGCCAGGACAACCGAGGCAAGCTTCAGGCGACAAGCGGCCAATCAGATCGCGGTTCTGGAACAGGAGCGCGCTTTCGCCTTCAGGCGGCTCAACCTCATGCAGGCGATCTCGGACGCCGTGGCCTCAGCCGAAAGTGAGGAGATCGCCGTGGCCAGCGCTTTGGCCGTCCTGCGCTTGCGGCTCGGCTGGAATGCGGACAGCGAGGCGCGCACGGAAGCGATCACGCATTTTGGCCCCGTTGCGCTTGCGTTGTTCCAGGCTGCGAAGCTGCCCGAGGACGAACCCGCCACCAATATCGGCGAGGCCCTTGCGATTTTTGAGCATTGGTACTCCGAATCCCGGGGATCGTCGTTCTGGTTGCTATTCGAGCACCAGATCGTGGACACGCCGCTGGTCGACTTTTGACCGACGGACTTTTCGGCATACCCGGATGTGAAAGCAGAGAGCGCAACGTCGCTTTTTTACCGACGACACGATGCGGTAACCGGCGCCTCGGTTACCGCCGCAAGCAGCTGCTTGGGCGCGGACGCCGGAAGGCGTTCACTCCCATGACATGGGAGCCATATTCGAGCCTTATGTCGTCGAGGTTGGCCGGCTACCTAGAGATCGCGCGCGCTCTCAAGCCAGGGGATATGTGACAGAACGAAAGGCGCTCGGCGCCAGGAACGGCGCGCAAGAAGACAGAGAGCAAATTAGCAGGTGGCCCGCGGAGCGCGCGACTCGATGGAAGGGCATGGGTGTCACCCCACCAAAGCTGGTGCAGAACTGCGACGAAGCGAAAGGCCCACCACGTCTGCAATGACACGCCAATCATTGCCGAAGAGCTTGAAAGCGCGGCCGATCGCATCGCAGACATTTCGCGCGCGGATCTGCAGATCATTCTGCGTCGCGCTGCATTGATGCTCAGAAATATGACAGGCGTGCCGCTGGAACCGGCAACTCATGACGGCTCTGAAGTCCATTGCTGCTGAAATGAGAGTCGGCGGATCAGACCTACTTCAGGTCATCTTGTGCGAGTGGCTCGAAACAACGCGATCCCCGGGGGGTCAGGAATTGGTGATGATTCGTTTCCGACGCTTGATCGAAATCAGATGGGAACGACGGGTTATCTGGAGAGACCAGAGCGAAGCGCTCCCGTCCATTCACTGTCCTCATCGAATTCGCGTACCGGGAGTAAGACGCGACTTCGACACATCGGGGAACGGATCAAAAGCTGCCCCCAGTCTCAGCGACGGGTCCCTACGATATGGCTCTGCTGGGCCTTCTTTGACCGATCGCAACTCTGTTATTATCGGATGGGTGTCCTTCAGCGAAGTGAGCGAGTAGTCAACTTGTCGCCACATGGGCAACTTCATCCGGTCGTTCGAGCCGCCCCCTCATATCATTCGGGAACGCGAACTTTCGACCGCGGGGGAAGTTCGCCCGCTCGCGGCCGCCCTTGTGCCAATCACGTCGCTACTGCCCTGCATTGTACAGCGGCGTCGCAGCACATGGGCGGTGGTCGTTAACACGCTGGGGTTCGGAGCGATGGGCTTCCTGGTCCTTGCATTTGCGCTTGCCTAGGTCCCCAAAACGCCGAACCATCCCTGCAGCAGATGGTGGCCGCGATTTTGGTTCCCGGAGTTCACCGTCTCTCAGCGCGGCCTCCGGTACTGGCCCTGCCATAGGGGTGGCGCCAGAAGACGCCCAGGAACGACTGCAACGATGGCGATGACGACAGATATGCACCAGGCTGCAGCCTCTGCTTCTTGAGGCACTGCGCTACCGCGCAGGGGAGCAGGGGTTTCTGCCCGTATTGACTAAGCCCCGTAAGCCCTTGATGTTGCGTGCTGGAGCATAGATATTTGGCGTCGCTGTGGAGTATCTCATGGCCGATCTCAAGGAAACCGAATCGTCCGCGCCGACCGAAGTGCCGGTGAAAGAACAGACATCTGGCACCAAGAAAACGGCGTCGAAGCCGAAGAAAGCAACCGAGCAGCAGACGCGTGCCGTGCGGACCAGAGCGGCCAAGTCGGGCAAGCCGCTGCCTTCAGCAGAAGCGGTCGCTTCCGCCACAGTCCGGAAAGCGCGGAAAATATACTCTGCAGAGGAGCGTGCCCAAAAGCTCGGAGAGGTCGAGAAGCAGACAAGCCGGGGGGAGAGCACCAAGGCCGCTGTCAAGAAAGCAGGAATATCGGAACAGACCTACTATCACTGGAAGAAGGCTGCCGGGCAGGCGGCGCCACATAGCGACGAGCTCAAGGATCTGCTGAGGCTTGAAGAGGAGAATGCCCGGCTGAAGAAGCTCCTCGCCGACCGGCTCCGCAAGGAAAATGCCGATCTCAGGAAGAAGCTCGGGCTTGATTGAGCCGGTTCTTGGGGAAAGCTGCGCCGTTGGTCGGGCGCCGAATGCACTTGTGCCGCCTGAGTTTCGACGCCGCTCTTTTCTAGCTGAGCTGCTGCGGCAGAACATCGTCGTGCTTTCAGGCAACACCCACAGGCCGTCGAAATCACGAACGCTGGCGCATCATCTGGGGGAGGCGCTGCGCGAAAGATTATCCGTCACGGTGAATTTCCTCGATCTGGTCGACGCCGGCCGCGGTTTGGGTGCAGCATTCACGCGGCAGGAATTGACGCCGGAGGCGCTGAGTGTCTTGGGGGCTGTCGAGCAGGCTGACGCGCTGATCGTCACGACGCCGGTCTACAACGGCTCCTATGCGGGCCTCTTCAAACATCTGTTCGATCTCATCGATCCGCTGGCGCTCGTCGACCGGCCGGTCCTGATCGGCGCAACAGGCGGCGGTCAACGCCACGCTCTGGTGGTCGAGCATCAGCTTCGCCCCCTGTTCGGCTTCTACTCGGCACTGACGGTGCCAAGCGCCGTCTACGGCAGTGACAGCGACTTTTCCGACGGGAAGCTCACGGACCCGCAGGTTCTGGCGCGGGCCGGGCAGGCGGTGGACCAGTTCGCCACCCTGGTTTCGGCACGGCAGCCGAAGCGCCAACAGGTCAGTCTGGCCTCAGCCTAAGGGGCAGCGAGTCGTAGACGTCCCTGGTCCTTAGGTTCGCCAGACCATACGAGAGAATGCGAAGGAAATGGGTTGGCGAACCCTCCGCTAACGTATTGATTTCCCAACAGGGAACGTTGACCCTGCAGGTCGAAGGGTCGCATTTGTTCGCCATGGCATCGTTCGCGCGTTGGAAGCGATGTTAGCATGCGGGCGAGGCATGATGAAAACGGGGAAGGTCTCATGAGTTTCGATGATATCGATCTCAATTTGCTGAGAGTGTTCGACGTGATGATGCGTGAAAGGAGCGTAACGCGCGCAGCTGCCGAATTGGGAAGAACACAATCAGCTGTAAGTCATTCCCTATCGAAGCTTCGCTACCTGTTGCAGGATGAATTGTTCACGAGAGACGGGGGCGAAATGCGACCAACCCCTCGGGCAGTGGAGTTGCTGTCAGATATTTCTGCTGCGCTGGCGACGATCCGCGCGTCGATCGACCGGCATCAGATCTTCAATCCAGCAACGACGCGACGCAACTTTCGCGTGGGACTCACTGACTATCACGCCATGATATTCATCCCAGGGCTCATTCGAGAATTTTCGAGGCAAGCGCCTGGCGCGACGCTGAACGTCATTCCCGCAAACGGACCCGAAATCGGTTCATCGGTCTATTTGAGACAAGTCGACTGTGCACTGACGGGAGCGGCAATACGCGACGACCCAGGTCTCTTGAAGGTGGAGCTTGGCCAGGATCGATTGTTTTGCGCGGTGTGGAGTGGAAGCAAGATCGCCAGGAACGCAATGACACTGGAAACATATTTGGCCAGTTCTCACCTGCAGATTTCCGCAGATGGTCTGGCAGAAGGTCTCGCGGATGCCGCCCTCAAGCAGCATGGTCTCCGGCGCAATGTCGTTGCGACCATCTCGAATTATCTGGTGCTGCCCTGGGCGCTTCGCGGCACTGATCTGATTACTCATTGCGGCGATGCAATCCTGCAAATGCTGGACGAGAGGAGTGAGGTGACGTTGGTCCCGCCGCCCCTTCCCGTTTCGAATGTGAATGCCTGGCTCATTGTTCACCGCCAGATGGCGAATGACCCGGGTACCAAATGGCTCCGGGAAATAATCATGAGCATCTACAACGAATCGCGGACCGAGAGAGACCAAGGGTCAACTGTCGGAGCACCGGGGTTGGCTGCACCATAGGTCGCGCGCGCCGTCGCTCATTCGATTAGCCCGCCCCAAGCAAACTAGCCCGATCAGCACCCAAGCTCCCTTTCACCCGAGAGCGAGTGCCTCCTCAATTATGAATGACGCTCATTTTCGCAATGAGAACAGTCAATTTGACGAATAGTCATACTTGAGGCCACATTCCCTTCAACAAAAACAGGGGAATACCGAAATGAGATCGATGTTCAAGGGCTTTCTTGCCCTCGCTATCGCGTGCACCGCCTCCTCGGCGTGGTCCGCAACCCTCGACAATGTCAAGAAAAATGGCGTGCTGACGTGTGGCACAAATTCGGCCACGGCTGGCTTCAGCCTTCCCGATAATGAAGGCAAATGGACCGGATTTGTGGTCGACTATTGTCGCGCCGTGGCCGCTGCCGTGCTCGGGGATGCGCAAAAGGTTAAGTTCATCCCATTGACGCCAAAAGATCGCTTCACCGCCTTGCAGTCGGGGGAGATCGACATTCTTGCACACAACGCAACATGGACATCGTCGCGCGATACGTCGCTCGGCATCCTGTTTGCGGGGACGTACTTCTATGACGGTCAGGGATTTATGGTGCGCAAGGCGGACAACATCACATCAGCCAAGGGGCTCGAGGGCGCATCGATTTGCGTCACCCAGGGCACCACGACCGAGTTGAACCTTGCCGACTATTTTCGCTCGCAGTCGACCAAGTACACCACGGTTGGTTTCGCCGACGAGGAAGCTGTCGTGAAGGCTTACGAGGAGGGGCGTTGCGACGTCCTGTCGGCAGACACCTCCACCTTGAACGCATCGCGGCTTCGCATGGCCAAGCCGGACGACAGCATCGTTCTTCCCGAACTGATCTCCAAGGAGCCGCTTGGCCCGGCAGTGCGGCAGGGAGACGACCAGTGGTTCAATGTGGCTAAGTGGACGCTTTACGTCATGGTGGCCTCCGAAGAATACGGGGTCACCTCCAAAAACGTTGATGCGATGAAGTCGTCGGACAATCCCAGCATCCGCCGTCTGCTTGGCGGGGAAGGCAGCATCGGCAAGGACATCGGGCTCGGCGACGACTGGCCGGTCGAGGTGATCAAACAGGTCGGTAACTACGGCGAAGTGTTTGATCGCAATGTCGGCAAGGACTCCCCGCTGAAAATGGAGCGCGGCATGAACGCGCTCTGGAACAAAGGCGGCGTTCAGTACGCTCCGCCGATTCGCTAGGCAAAGCATGGTTGCAAGGCGCTGGCGCGTTACCGCCAGCGCCTCGCACAGATCCCGATAGGAACAGGCCATGTCCGATTTGTCGCTTCCAGCGCCCTCGCGCAGGAGCCTATCGCTGCACGATACGAAAGTGCGCGGCGTTTTCTACCAGCTCTTGCTCGCAGGTTGCCTGTTGGCTTTGGCCCTGGGCATCGGCATGCAGACCGCATCGAATATGCGGGTCCGGGGGATTCCGCTCTCATTCGATTTTTGGGGTGAGGCTGCCGGCTTCGACATCAATCAAACCCTGATACCGTATGATGCACTATCCACCTACGGTCAGGCGTTCTGGGTGGGAGTGGTCAATACCCTCTACGTCAGCTTCCTCGCAATCTTGCTGGCCACCTTGCTTGGCTTCGCCATCGGCGTTGCCCGCCTGTCACCGAACTGGATCGTTTCGAAGGTGGCGACCGCCTATGTCGAGCTTGTGCGCAACGTCCCGTTGTTGCTGCAGTTGCTGTTCTGGTACAATGCCGTCCTCAAGCCGTTGCCTTCCCCGAAGGCGTCCATCGCCATCCCCGGCCGCATCTACCTCAACAATCGCGGCCTTATCATTCCGGAGATCCAGTGGCATCCGGGGGCGGGGCTTGTGGGCCTGGCATTGGTAGCGGCCGTTTTCTGCTGCATTGCATTCTGGTTCCGCGCCAAGAGTGTCCAGAAACGAACTGGCAAGCAGTTGCCGGTGCTTTTGGTCAGTTTGGCGACCTTGATAGGATTTCCGCTGATCGTGTTCCTGGCGGCTGGCGAGCCGGTCTCGTTTATCGCGCCGCAGCTGCGGGGTTTCAATTTTCAAGGCGGGCATCAGCTCTATCCAGAGTTTGCCGCTCTCCTGATCGGTCTATCGGTCTATACCGCATCTTACATCGCCGAGATCGTCCGGAGTGGAATCCAGGCAGTGCCAAAGGGCCAGAGCGAGGCTGCATATGCGCTGGGGCTGGCGCCGGGCAAGACGCTTCGCCTTGTCGTTGTTCCGCAGGCGCTGCGTATTATCATCCCGCCTTTGACAAGCCAGTATCTCAATCTAATCAAGAACTCGTCGCTTGCGGTGTTCATCGGCTATCCCGACCTCGTTCAGATCTTTGCCGGGACGGTACTCAACCAGACCGGCGCCGCCGTCCAGGTCATGGCGATCACCTTGTCCGTCTATCTCGTTATCTCCCTTGCCACGTCGTTGGCCATGAACGCGTGTAACCGACATTTTGCGATCGTCGAGAGGTGACGCATGAGCGATCAGTCCATGCATTCGCCAGTTGTCAGCAGCGCGCCCATACCAGCGATGGCGCCCCCCGCTGACGTTTGGCCGGGTCCAGTGACCTGGATGAAAAAGAATCTGTTTTCGACGCCGTCTTCAGGCGCGCTGACAATATGCTTTCTCCTCTTCGCCGTGTGGCTGCTGCGTCACTTTCTGAGCTTTGCGATCTTCGACGCGGTCTGGAGCGGCGGTCGCGAGGCTTGCCGCACGAACAGCCAAGGAGCTTGCTGGCCTTTCATTGCCGAGAAGTTCGACTACCTGCGATACGGCGCGTACCCGGCTTCCGAGCGGTGGCGCGTTGATCTCGCACAGGCTATCGGCGCCATCCTCATCGTTTGGCTCCTGTGGACGAAGGCTCCGCGGCGCAAAGTGGCGGCGTTGCTATTCTTCCTTGTCTACCCCGTTGCCGCGTTCGTTCTCGTGCGCGGGGTCGCCTGGCTCCATTTGTCTGTCATCGATACGACGCTCTGGGGCGGTCTCCTGATCACGCTGCTGATGTCGATTGTGGGCATCGTCTTCTCGCTTCCGATCGGGGTTATCCTGGCGCTTGGACGCAGGTCCGAACTCCCTTTCGTCAAGGCGGTTTGCGTCACATTCATCGAAGTCGTCCGGGGGGTGCCGTTTATCACGGTATTGTTCATGGCGAACTTCATGATGCCGCTCTTCGTCCCGGACTATCTGACGCCTGATCGTCTCCTGCGCCCGCTCATCGCGATAGCGCTGTTCTCGTCCGCCTATATGGCCGAAGTTGTGAGGGCCGGCCTTCAGGCGATCCCGAACGGCCAATACGAGGCGGCGAAGGCGCTTGGGATCAGCTACTTCGACATGATGCGCCTGATCGTCCTCCCCCAGGCGTTGACGATCGTCATACCGAGCATCGTCTCCACCTTCATCGGTCTGTTCAAAGACACGACTCTGGTCGCCATCGTCGGCATCGCGGATTTCCTGAAAGCCATCGAAACGGCGCGCGTCGACCCGAACTGGGCAGGCCCGACGATCTCATCAACCGGCTACCTCTTTGCGGGACTGGTCTACTGGGGCTTTTGCTTCGGCATGTCCCGTTACTCGCAATCGATGGAGCGCCAATTTGCGCGCGGCCACAAATCTTAGGACGCGACGATGATGCCACAAGCAATGTACGCATCGACGAAGGGACAGCCCTTCAACAAGGCGATGGCCATTGAACTGCGTGACGTCAACAAATGGTTCGGTTCATACCATGCGCTCAGGAACATCAACCTGTCGGTGCCACAGGGGCAGCGCATTGTGATCTGCGGCCCCTCGGGGTCGGGCAAATCGACGACGATCCGGTGCATCAACCATCTCGAGGAGCATCAGTCGGGCGAGATCATCGTCGACGGCAAAGCGGTAACCGGGGATCTGCGCAAGATCGATGAAGTCCGCAGCAATGTCGGGATGGTTTTCCAGCACTTCAATCTGTTTCCCCCCTCACGGTGCTTGAGAATTGCACGCTTGCGCCTGTTTGGGTGAGGAAGATGCCGCGGACGGCAGCTGAGGAATTGGCGCGCCATTATCTGGAGCGCGTCAGAATTGAGGAAAAGGCGGACAGCTACCCGGGTCAGCTGTCGGGTGGCCATCAGCAACGTGCTGCAATTGCTCGGGCCCTCTGCGTGAATCCCAAAATCATGCTCTTCGATGAGCCGACCTCTGCCCTCGACCCCGAGATGGTCAAGGAGGTGCTCGATACGATGGTGTCGCTTGCTGACGAAGGCATGACGATGCTGTGCGTGACGCATGAGATGGGCTTTGCGCGGGAGGTGGCCGATCGCGTGGTGTTCATGGACCGCGGGGAGATCGTCGAGACCAACACGCCCCATCAGTTCTTCACCAACTCGCGATCAGAGAGGGCGCGGCAGTTTCTGGCGCAGATCCACAAATAGAGACGTCCGCGGAGGCAAAGCGGCCGTATCCGTGGCAACAGATTTTTTCAGGTGATTATCAAATGGCTTGTGCAGACACGCCCGCATCGGCGCTTGGGCAACGGGATATCCCGGGGATAGATTTCGACCAAATCCACGACCGCCAGCAATTCGGATCCGTCAAATGGGCCAACCAGTGGGACGAGTTCTCTCCGCAGGTCGAGGGCCAGGACCTGCTGTCCCTATGGACGGCAGATATGGATTTCCGTGCTCCGGAAACCGTCATCGCGCGGCTGCGCCAGGCCGCGGACCATGGCATTTACGGCTACACACGCCGCGATCCGCGCCACTATGAGATCGTGCAATCGTGGTTCACACGCCGGCACAACTGGTCGCCGATGCTGGAGACCCTGCTCCCCGCGCCGGCGATCATGCCGTCGGTCGCTGCGATACTGCGAACCTTCACGAAGCCTGGCGACGGCGTCATCGTTCAGTCACCCGTGTACTCGCCCTATTTCGAAGTGGTTCAGGGAAATGGGCGGATTCTGCTCACGAACCGGCTGAGGCTGCAAAACAACAGGTATGAACTCGATCTGGAAGACTTCGAGAAACTGGCGGCCGGCGGCGCCAAGGTGTTCCTGCTGTGCAATCCTCACAATCCTGCCGGAATGGCCTGGACACTCGAAGAATTGACAGCGCTGAACGACATTTGTGAGCGCCATGGGATTTTGGTCATATCCGACGACATTCACTGCGACATAAGGTTGTCGGACCGCCCGCACATCGTCTTCTCCTCCATCTCGGACGATGCCGCGGAGAAGTCGTTCATCTGCACCGCTCCGACGAAGACTTTCAACCTCGCCGGGGTGCCTTCGGCAACCATTGCGGTGGCGAGCAAAAAGCGCCGCGAGCAGCTTCTTGCCGCGATGCAGGCCTCATTCATGGTGAATGCAAACTTTTTCGGCCGCCTGGCCCTGGAGGTTGCCTACAGCACCGGCGCGCCCTGGCTCGATCAACTCACACCCTACATCGCCAGCAACATTGATCTGGTTTGTGACTTCGCCGGCGAATACCTTCCAGGCATTACGCCCATGCGGCCCGACGCATCGTTTCTGGTGTGGTTGGACGCGTGCGCGCTCGATCGTAGAGTGGGTGGAATTCAGAAGTTCTTTGTCGATCAGGCCGGGGTCAATCTGTATGACGGCCGCGTCTATGGGCCTGGCGGCGAAGGTTTCATCCGCCTGAATGTCGGCTGCCCGCGTCCTCTGCTACGCCGAGGGCTGGAGCGGATGTCCAGCGCGCTGGCATCCTTGTGACTGAGCGGAACCAAGCCAGGATGCCCCGAATGCGAATTGCCATCATCAATCCCAACACGACCGCTTCGATGACCAGGGGGATCGTCGCAGCCGCCATGGCGGTGGCAGGCCCAGGGACGAGATAGTGGGCATGCATGCCAACGGCTGGACCTGAAGCGATCGAAGGGCCATTTGACGGTGCACTCTCCGTACCGGGCCTGCTCAAGCAGGTGGTCGCGGCGGAAATGGACAATGTCGACGCCATATATTGGCTGCTTAGACGATACGGGTCTCGACGCGGCAAGGGCCATCGCTACCAAGCCCGTCATCGGTATAGACAAGGCTTCGCTTCATCCGTCAGCCTTGTCGCTCACAGCTTCTGTGTCGTGGCCACTCTGTCGCGTTCCGCGCCACTGATTGAAGACAACATTCGCCGTTACGGGTTCTCCCATCGCTTCCGGCGCGTGCTTGCCTCCGACATCCCGGTCCTCGAGTTGGAGAGATCTGAAAGTGGTGCCTCCGAACGAATTTCGGAGCTCATACGCGAAGGTGGAGGCATAGGCTGCTTTGGCGCCGAGCTGGAGGTGGTCTCCGACCGGTCGCCGAACTGATCACCTGGAATACACCGATGATCATGCTCGGCATGAGCGCCGGCCCAAATGCCGACGCGCAGTATTTGTTCAGCGAGGACGTGCTTGGCCACACCGCTGGCCACAGGCTGCGCCACGCCAAGACCTACCGCAACTTCGCCGCCGAATATGAGCGGCTGCAACGCGAGCGTATTGCCGCCTATCGCGAGCTCATATCCGACGTGCAGACGGGCGCTTATCCCGAGCCGCAGCACGTGGTCCCGATCACAGATGAAGAGTTCTCGACCTTCAGCACCTCTCTCGAACTTTAGAAAGCCAAGATACACAGCAGGCTGCGAGATTCCCTTGCGGTACGCTGACCAAACGAACCTAATCTGTTTGGTCAGTTCACGACCTCGGTTCTCGCAGGTGGAGGTCAGCTATCTCCGCTCCGGACACAGAAGCTGACAGGCTGCCTTCGGCCCCAAATAGCCAATACAGAACTGCAGGGCGAGCGATCAGCGCTTGTCCGCCGGCTGGCTGCTCGTCGTCGAAGGGATGCGGGCGATGACCTTGATCTCGAAATCGAAGCCCGCAAGCCAATTGACGCCCACTGCGGTCCAGTTCGGGTAGGGAGGTGCACCGATTTCTTCCGCTCGGACGGCCAGAACTGTCTCGATCTGTTCGTCCGGGTTAGTGTGGAACGTTGTGACGTCGACGAGGTCGTCGAAGCTGCACCCGGCGGCCGCCAAGACCGCGCGCAGATTGGCGAAGGCCCGTCGAACCTGATCCTCGAATACGGGCTCAGGCGAGCCGTCCTCACGGCTCCCGACCTGACCCGACACGAAGAGAAGATCGCCGGACCGAATGGCAGCGGAATAGCGGTGGATATCGTATAACGCGTGCCGGTTGGCCGGGTAGACGGCGTCACGTGTAGGCATCTCATGTTCCTTTCTGTCTTGATAAGAGGTGGGCACGAGCAGCGGGCCGGAGCCGGGGGTCACAGCCGCGCCAACTCCTCGTCTGTGAAATCCGCCGCAACCGCGATGTCATTCTGCCGGTCGAGCTCCTCGATGCGTCCGCCGAGTGCCTTGCGGATGCCGGCATAGGCCTCGGCACCGAGCACCAGCGGTTTCGGGAGCGGACCATCCTGATCGGCAAGCCTGATCATTGCGTCCGTCATGCGGTCGGGGTCGCCCTTGATCACCCATGAGACACCCAGCGCCTCGCGGATCTGACCGGCGGGTGTTCCCTCATAGGCCGCGAGCGGCTTGGTCCGCGCGAGATTGCCGCCGAACCCGGTCCGCGCCGGCCCGGGTTCCACAAGGCTGAATTCGATGCCGAAGGGAGCAGCCTCCTGCGCCACGGACTCGACGAACCCCTCGATACCCCACTTGGTCGCGTGATAGAGGCTGAAAGCCGGATAGGCGATCTGGCCTCCCTCGCTCGATACCTGTAGAATCCGACCACCACCCTGGCTGCGCAGATGCGGCAACGCCGCCTGGATGAGCGTGATCGAGCCGATGAGATTGGTGTCGATGATGTCCCGAACCTGCACATCGCCAGCCTCTTCAGCCGCGCCGAGCAGGCCATAGCCAGCATTGCTGACGACGATGTCGATCCGAGCGGATGCCGCGAAGGCCCGGTCGACCGCGGCGCGGACCGAGCTCTGGTCCTTGAGGTCCATTGCGACGATGCGGAGCCGTTCGGGGTAACTTGCACGCAGGTCGGGAAGTGCGTCCTCGCTGCGGCTGGCACCGACGACGCGGTCTCCCCTGATCAGGGTCTTCTCCGCCAGCAGCCGGCCTAGACCGGAAGACACACCCGTTATGAGCCAGGTCTTTTCCATTTCTCATTTCTCCAATTGATCCCAGCAGGAGATAGGGCAATCGCATTGCGCGCGTTACCCGTTGAAATCGGCATGGGATAATGCAAAATCCCCATCAATGCCCCGCCCGTCGCTCAACGATCTCACCGCCTTCGTCGCCGTTGCCACACACCGCAGCTTCCGCCGCGCAGCGGACGAGATCGGCACGGCACCTTCCACATTGAGCCATGCGATGCGTGCGCTCGAGGAACGCATGGGCGTGCGACCTCTGAACCGCACCACACGGAGCGTCTCGCCGACAGAAGCCGGGTTCCGGTTGCTCGACCGTCTTCAGCCGGCGCTCGCCTCGCTGGACGAGGCGCTCGACAGCGTCGCGGGGTTCCGGGGCAATGTCGCAGGAACGGTCCGCCTCAACGCACCGCGATTGGTGGCCGGGCTTCTCGTTCGCGCGGTTCTTCCGCGGATGGCGGAGCGCCATCCGAACGTGACCGTGGACATCGTCGTCGAGGGACGACTCATCGATATCGTGTCCAGCGGGTTCGATGCCGGCGTGCGCCTCATCACATCAATTCCCAAAGACATGACCGCCGTGCCGTTTGCACGCGCGTTGACGTTCATCTGTATCGCGTCGCCCGCCTATCTCGATCGCTTCGGGGCGCCGGGAACGCCCGAGGAATTGCAACGCCACCATTGCATCGGCCACCGTATGCCCAGCGGCAAGCTCTATAGATGGGAGTTCGAACGCGCAGGCCAGGAACTGGTGATCGGGGCAAACGGCCCCATCGTCCTTGATGACGAGGAACTGATGGTCGAAGCCGCAATAGAGGGTCTGGGCATCGCCTATGTGGCGGATTGGGCCGCCGAAGCGGCGTTGTCCGATGGCCGGCTGCGCAAGGTCCTGACCGCGTGGACGCCAGCACCGGAAGAAGTTGCGGTCTACTACCCCGGACATCGAGCCGTGCCGCCCGCCCTGCGGGCTTTTCTCGATGTTGTAAAGGACCTGCTGAAGAAAGAACCCTAACCAGATCAACGAAGCCGACGCCCTCGCGCAGAACAGCCGCTCTCCGGACAAAGCTGCCCTCGCCACCGGTTCCTTGGCCATGCGCGTCTGAAGTTAGTCCGTGCGTCTGAGCTGGGCTGTGTGGGCGCCTACCCACTGCGTTAGACATGGCGCAGGAAAGGACGCCTTTGACACTAACTCCTTGGCCGATAATCAGGCGGTGACTGGCTGCATCAGTTCGAAGATGTTGCCCGACATTTGCGGAAAGCCCCGAAAGCCCGTATATTCCGGAATAAAGGAGTCTCGCCGATGAGCACCACCGTCACCGCCGCCGCCCTCTCGAAAAATTTTGGCGCCTATCAGGATGCCGCGGTCCGCGACCCGGTAATCATCACCAAGAACGGTCGCCCGCGCACGGTGCTGCTGGCCTATGAGGATTTTGTCCGGCTGTCGAAGCGCGACCGGCGGGTCGATCTGACAGCGGAGCTCGGCTCGGACGAGATCGCCGCGGTCGAAGCCTCTGAAATGGAGCCGGATCTCGACCATCTCAACGACGAGCTCTCTGGGTCAAAACCCTCGGGTCGAAACCCCACGGGGCAAAAGGCCTGACGGAAAAAAATGCTACCGGCTGAAATCAAGGTCGGCTACGTCTTCCGTTACTCCTACCTCTGGCATTGGCAACACCGCGAAGGCCGCGAGGAAGGCGACAAGGACCGGCCCTGCCTGGTGCTCGCGCTGGTCGCCATGCAGGAGGACGGCTCGCCGGTCGTCCGGGTCCTGCCGATCACTCATACGCCGCCGTCCGATCCCGATGATGCCATCGAGATTCCGGCTGCGGTCAAGCTGCGTTTGCGCCTTGACGGTGAGCGGTCGTGGATCGTTTTGACGGAAAGTAACCGGTTCGCCTGGCCGGGGCCTGACATCCGGCCGCTGGAGACGGAGAGCGGCTACTACGGGCCGCTGCCACCGGCGTTGTTTGCCGCGGTCAAGCGCCGGTTTGTCGCCATCGCGACAGGCCAGGCGCATACGAGCACGTCGCGTACGGCGTGACGTCGGCAGGTGCTGCGGCATGCCGAGCAGCGTGAGGCAATGGCAGTCTCCATCAGGGCATCTTCCAGGCAGGTTGAGGCCTCACCGTCGACATCCATCTGCACCAGCGCGAACCGGTCGTCCGACGCCCGCAGCCAGCCGCCCTCCAGCAGCGACGCATCGCGTGGCTTCGGCTGACGCTACGCCGGTGAGCGCGGTCCGCGTTGGGGGAGCACGTCGCGTTCGGTTTCGACGCCGTCATTCGCCCAGCGCACCGACAAGTCACGATCGCCGAGGTTGATCTGGGCCGGCACCACCAGCGGCATGACCGGTCCGGTTAGCCGCATCAGATGGGGAGGCTGGCCGAGCGCCGAGCGATTCAATGAAAATCGATGCGCTTTTGATAGTCTGCCGGATCGGGCAGGGGCATGCGCTCGGTCGAGCGATAGACGGCGTCCTCATGCGGGTCGTCCACCTCGACAGGCTTGTCGAGCGGCCGATGATCGCCAGGCGGGGCGAAGCGAACAGCTGAAGATCGCGGTCCTGCTCTGACCCAGCTCGCGTCGCATGAGTTCGAGCAACTATTCGAGCGAGAGCTTCTCGCGGGGGCGCAAATTCCTCGATCGGGGCTAGCTTCCCGAGATGAGGCAGGTCACCGCCCGCATCGGGCGATGCCGCCAGATCGGTGTAGATGCCGGCGATGATACGTTAGAGCTCGACCATCGGCTGGGTCAGCACGTCCTTCCCGCGATAGTCGTCGAAGTGTGGGGGATCACATTCTTGCTCACTGGAACAGCGCCTCCCTTACCGCCTGCTCGGCAAGCAGGACGCACTGCGTCGAAAAGGTGCGGTACGAAAATATTCGCCAGATCTGACGAGACGGTCCGACTCCGGTTAAACGCAGCGTCCAATCACTACCTTCCCGTGACCTTCCGAACGTCTGCAAACGAGCAGGGCCGCGCCGCTTTTCTGGCAGCTGTGAAAACGGCCTGGGGCGGGTACCAAGCGTGAGATTCACTAGTTGCAGGTAACACGGTGGAGGCATTCGCGGCCAGTTTACTGATGAACTGATGGCTCTCAGAACGCGGTCATCTGCTTAGCTCCGTTCAGCGCACCAGCGCGTCCCGATGACAGCCACACGGATGCCGGCAGTGCCGCCGACGCTATCCCTTGACCGCCGAGCCGACGATCGAATCCACAAAGAAGCGCTGCAGGAAGACGAAGAGCACCAGTGGCGGGAGCACGGCAAGCGTCGCGCCAGCCATCACCAGTCCCGTGTTGAGAGCGCCTCGATTGTAGCTGAGCAGGCGACTAAGGCTGATGACGATCGGATATTCGTGTGCATTGCCCTGTAGAACGGTCAGCGGCCAGAGATAGCTATTCCAGTGATAGACGAAGGCAAACAGCGCCAGTGCCGCGATTGCCGGCGCCACGCTCGGCGCGACGATCTTGAACAGGATCAGGAGTTCCGACGCCCCATCCATCCGCGCTGCGTCGATCAGATCGTCGGGCACGCCGGCTATGAACTGGCGCATCAGGAAAATGCCGAACGCATTGGCGAGATTTGGCACGATAATACCGGCAAGGCTGGCGTTCAGGCCGATTGATCCGACGAGACGGTAAAGCGGGATCAGCGTGACGATCGGCGGCAGGAACATGGTGGCGATCAGCACCGAAAACAGCAGTGAGCGGCCGGGAAAGTGATGCTTGGCGAAGGCGTAGCCAGCCATCATGCTGGTGACCAGAATGCCGGCGGTGGTGATCGTGGCGATCACGAGCGAATTCCACATCGAGCGGCCGACATTGATGACGCCGGACACTTTCTCATACGCTTCGAGGCTCGGCGTGCGCGGTATCCACACCGGCGGCACCTGCATGGTTTCGGCCGGCGTTTTCAGGCTGGAGAGCACCATCCACAACAGCGGGAAGGCGGAGGCCACGGCAACCAGCAGCATCAGCGTGGCGAGCAGCGCTCTGCGGCCCGCCAGGCGTTTGCGCGCCAACCGGCTCGATGCTGAGCGGCCCGGCGCGCTCATTCGTCATCCTTGCGGTTGGCGAATGCAAACAGCGCACACACAATGACGATCAGCGCCAGCATCAGCATCACTGCCATGGCCGAGCCCAGCCCGCCTTGTGCCCGCTCGATGCCGACTCGGCGGATATGGTAGGTCAGCACGTTGGTCGAGCCGACCGGCCCGCCTTGGGTGATCAGCGCCACCGGCTCGAACACCTGCACGGCGTTGATGATGGCAATGACGGCGCTGAACAAGAGCGTGCGGCTCAATAGCGGCAAGGTGATGAAGCGGAACTGTTCGCGCCGATTGGCGCCGTCAAGCGTCGCCGCCTCGTAAAGACTGCCCGGGATCTGGGTCAGCCCGGCAACGGCCAGCACCGTAAAATAGCCGATCTGCTGCCAGACATTGAGGACGACGATCGAGATCAACGCCGATCTTGGCGAGGACAACCAGAGTTGCGGGCCGATGCCGGCGAGACCGAGCACCTGGTTGAGCGGCCCCTCGCTCGGCGAATACAGCTTCGACCAGACCAGCGTCACGGCGATCATCGGCACCATGTAGGTGGAAAACAACACGGTCCGCAGCGCCGTGCCGCCTGCGACATCGCGCTGGTGGACCATCAAGCCGAACACTACCGAAAGGGGCACGATGAGCATCACCGACAATGCCGTGTAGATGGCGGTGTTGAGCAGCGCTCGCTTGAAATCCCGCCCGACCGAGGTCGACCCGAATATTTCGCGAAAATTGTCGAAGCCGATGAAGCTCGCATTGGAAAAAGGCGTCTGCGTCGACCAGTCCTGGAATGACAGCCAGACGGTGAGCAGCATCGGCAGCAGAATGAAAACGCCGATCAATGTCACGGCGGGCGCCAGCATGATGCCCGCCGAGGCACGATAGGTCTTGATCATCGCTCTGCTTCCAAAGCGTCGGGCTCTCCAAACAGCGCCTTCGCTATTTGGCGGCACGCTCCAGGATCGAGACGGCATCGGCCTGCGCGTTCGCCTGCGCATCCTTGGCCGAGAGCTGCCCATACTGCAACGCCTCGAGCGTCTGCTGCAGCGATTCGCTGAACTCCTGGCCGCCCGGGACGACAGGGAAGGGCTTGGCGTCGGCAAGCACGCTGACATAGCCGGACAGGAACTCGGAACCGAGCTTGTCCTTATGGGCTTCGATGTCGGAGGTCCGCGTCGGCAGGATGCCCATCGACATCAGAATATCCGACATTGCCGATGCGCCGTTTTTGCCGGACTTCGGATTGTTCAGCCATACCAGGAAATCCCATGCCGCTTTTTGTTCGGCCTGACCGGCATTGGCGTTGACGACGGTCATCCATGAATAGGAGATCGAGTGCGGCTTGTCGCCGCTCGGACCGATCGGGATGGGTGCGGTGGCGATATTGGAGAACTTGTCGCCCATGCCGCTCTTCAATGCGCTTTCCCACCAGTTGGCCATGATGATCATGCCGGTCTTGCCGGAGACGAAATTGTCGAGGAAAGGGCCGGTGGTGTTGGCGTCGGCCGTGGCCATCGCCGGATCGCTGGCGCCGGACTTGATCAGGTCCTCGTAAAGCTGGAAAGTCTCACCGGCTTGAGGACTGTCGAGCATCGGTTTGCCGTCCTTGACCAGCTCGCCGCCATTGGAGACCAGCAGCGAGGCGAAGGGATGGACGACGCCCGCCGCCCAGGAATTGATTATGCCAAAACCTTGCTGGCCGGCATCTTTCCTGGTCAGCTTCTGGGCTGCATCCTTCAATTCGGACCAGGTCTTCGGCGCGGCTGTGATGCCTGCCTGCTTGAACAGCTCCTTGTTGTAGTTCAGCGCATAAACGTCGATCTCGTTTGGAATGCCGTAAAGCGTGGCGCCAACAGAGGCCGCACTGACGACACCGGCCGGCCACGCACTCTTGACCTCGCCGGCAACCGCATCGGGGGCCGGCGCGACCAGCTTGTCTCGCGCCAGTTCGGGCAGCCACAAATCATAGATGCCGCCGATCGTCGGCCCATCGGAACTGCCGCCCTGGGAACGCAGTGTCGTCAGGAGATCGCCGAAGGGGACGGCGCGCACGGTGACGGTCACATGCGGATTGCTCTTGGCGTAGTCCTTGGCCGCAGCGTCCAGCAAAGCAACCGTCTCCGGCGACCAGTGCGTGAGATAGGAGATGTTGACCGACTGGGCCCAACCAATGGTGGGCAACGCCAGCAGCCCTGCGGCCAGTGCCAGTTTCGAAATCCAAGCCAAAGACATACGGATCCTCCGCGTAGCCGCACAGCGATGTCAATGACGTTATGACAACTTGAAGCAACGAGGCAAGCGCAATCTTCGTGGAGAGTTCCTGCCGGTGTTGCGGCGTCTTCTTGCTGCGGTCCACAAAGCATGTGAGATTATATTGTAAAAACAAAGAATTAGCTGATACAGCTCGAGCTGATTCTCCCCTGCCGGCCATGCCCGAACATACTGCAAGGCACTTGCGGTCGAAGTAATGTCGTTATAATGACACTGAGCCGCTGCAAAGGACGCCGATGTCGAATGGGAGACGGAGCATGGTTCATCGACACGCTGCGCTCAGCCCGATCGGCTTTGGCGCCGCGTGCACCGGGGTCTGTACCGCACTGCCGACCAGAGCCGACGACGCCGTGGCGTCGTGGAGCTGGCGCTCCGAGGACCGGGCGGTGGCCAATCGGAGCCGCTCTCGATGACACGCGTTCTCGCCATCGATCTTGGCGGCACCAATTTGCGCGCCGCAATCCATACCGGCGATGTTCGCTGGCTGGAGATGCTGAGCCGCGAGCCTGCGCCGGCAAGCCTTGATGCCTTCGTCGCCCGAATCGGTGCCTTGCGCGCCGAGGTCGGTCCGGTCGAGGCACTTGGCCTGGCGGTGCCGGGGCTTGTCGAGGGCTCGATCTGCCGCTGGGTTCCGAACCTGCCCTATTTCGATGGTGTCGACGTCGCGACCTTGTTTCCTCGTCTGCCTGTTGCCATTGGCAACGATGCGCAGGTCGCCATGCTGGCCGAGGCGGTCGAAGGTGCTGCAAAAGGCTTGTCCGATGCCATCCTGCTGGCGATCGGCACCGGCATCGGCTCCGCCGTTCTGGCCAACAACCGCATCGTTGCAGGCGCACGTGGCGGCGCCTGCTCATTCGGCTGGGCCTGCGCCGACATCGAGGATGAAGGCGAGGACCGCAGCGGCTGGCTGGAGCGCTTCGCTTCCGGGCGGGCGTTCGACGCCGCGGCGCGCCAGATCGGGCTGGCCAATGGCAGCAGGCTGGTCGAGGCGGCCCGGGCTGGCAACACGGCCGCACTTGACGCCTTGGAGCTGCCGGCGCGCCGGCTGGGCACTGCCCTTGCGGGTGCGGTCGCGTTGCTCGATCCGCAGGCGATCCTGATTTCCGGCGGCCTTGCCGATGCGCTGGACGTGGTAGGGCCGCCGCTGCTCTCGGCTTTGCAGCGTCATCTGCCGCCGCATCTGCGCGATGTCGTTCTGCGGTCCGGCGAATTCGGCTCCCGCGCCGGTCTCGTCGGCGCCTCGCTGGCCGGTCTCGCCGGAGCACAGTGGAGGCAGATAAGATGAGCCAAGTCAGCTTCCAGCTGCCCGACCGCCGAAGGCCCGAGCCGCTCTGGTATCAGGTGGAAGAGGCCATCCGCGCCATCGTCAAGAGTGGCGAGTGGGCGACTGGCGACCAGATTCCGGCCGAAGACAGACTGTGCGCCTTGTTCGGGGTGAGCCGCATCACGCTGCGCCACGCGCTGCGCAATCTGGAGGAGCACGGGCTGCTCAGGCGCGAACATGGCCGTGGCACCTTCGTGCGCTCCACCACGCTGGTCGCCGGCACCCGCGAACTCACCAGCTTCACGCAGGAAATGGGCAATATGGGCGTGGTCGCCGGCTCGCGCTTGCTCGACTGCAGCCTGACCACCGCCAATGCCGCTGCGGCCGGAGCGCTGGAGATCGAGGAGGGCGACCCGGTGGTGCGCATCCGGCGGCTCAGGCTCGGCAACAACGAACCGATCGGTATTCAGACTGCGCAACTCTCGGCCGCGCGCGTGCCCGGCTTTCTCGATGCCGGCCTGTTGCAGGGCTCGCTCTACGAAGCGTTGGAACGCCATTACGGCATCGTGCCGGTCGCGGCGCGCGAAAACTACCGTGTTGGCGCTGTCGGGGCGGCGGATGCCGAGTTGCTCGATCTGCCTGCGGGGAGTCCCGCTTTCGTGGTCGAGCGCATCACCACCGACGAGCGTGGCCCATTCGAATTCACCGTCTCGGTCATGCGTGGCGACCGCTATGAAATCCGCTCGACGCTGCGTGCCGGTCGCGCCGCGCCAACCGCAAGAAGCTGAGCCATACCCAAGCCGACCCATAACAGGAGTACCGACGTGTCCGATCTTTACATACCTCGCCTTGCCGCCCTCATCGAACAGGCCTCGAAAGCCAATGCCGAAGCCTTTGGCGAAGCGGCCAGCCGCTTTGCCGACACGCTCGAGAGCGGCGGGTTGGTTCATCTTTACGGCTCAGGCCACTCGGTGTTGCCGGTCCAGGAAGTGTTTCCGCGCTACGGCAGCTATGTCGGCTTCAATCCGCTGACCGACCCGCGTGTCATGTGGCATAACGTGCTCGGCGCCGGCGGCGTGCGCGAACTTCTGTGGCTGGAGCGGACCGAGAAATACGCCGAGAAATTCCTCGACCACCAGCCGCTGAACAAAGGCGATTCGATCATCATCTTTGGCCACAGCGGCCGCAATTCGTCCGGCATCGACACCGCGCTTTATGCGAAAAAACGCGGCATCTTCGTCGTTGCGATAACTAGCAAGAACAATCTCGACAAGCCGGCGACGCACTCTTCCGGCAAACGGCTTGCCGATGCCGCCGACCTTGTCATCGACACCTGCTCGCCGATCGAGGATGCCATCGTGCCGGTCGAGGGCTGGAGCCGCCCGGTCTCCGGTTCGTCGACCGTGCTTGCCATGATCCTGGCGCATGAGCTGATCGCCCGCACCGCCGAGGCGCTTTCGAAACGCGGCATCGAACTGCCGGTTTTTGCCTCGCCGACAATTGCCGGCGTCACGCTGCACGACACCGACGTCATCTATGGCGTCTATCGCGAGAAAATGCTCGAGGCACAGAAGAAGCACCTGCCGACCTTCCAGGCGACCATGCGCGGCGAATGACAACCGGGGAGGGCACGCAAAACGCTAGGACGTAGACTCATCACCGCGTAGCCAGATGCGAGTTGAGACGAGTTTCAGGGCAGCAAGGTAGTTTTCTGCCAGCTTGTCATATCGAGTTGCGATGCGACGGAACTGCTTGGCCTTGTTGAAGAAGCGTTCGACGAGGTTGCGGGCCTTGTAGAGGAAGGGGCAGAAGCACATCGGGTCCTTGCGGTTGGCCTTGGGCGGGATGTTGGCCCATGCCTTTTGCTCGGTGACGGCATTGCGCAAGGCCTTGGCATCATAGCCCTTGTCGGCGAGCAGCATGGCACGCTCGGGCAAATCCTTGATCAAGTCCGCTGCGTAGGCGATGTCACTCATTTGACCTGCCGTGAGCGTCAGCTTGATCGGCCTGCCTTCGGCGTCGACAAGAGCATGGATTTTGGTCGTCAGCCCACCTCGGGAACGACCGAGACAATAACCTCGATCCCCCTTTTTGCTGTCGCGCCTTGCTGATGGACGCGAACAATGGAGGTATCGATCATCTGCACCGTTGCATCATGGGCTTTGGTGATGCCATGCATGAGGCGGTCCCACACACCTGCTTTCCGCCATCGAACGAAGCGATTGTAGCAGGTGGTGCGTGGGCCGTATCGCCCCCTGGCAGATCGCGGCATGGCGCACCCGATCGCAGCACCCAGAAGATGCCGTCTGCCGCTGTGCCTGGACGGTGATCGTGCCGAAGAAAACCAGTGCTGCAGCGAACGTTCCTCGTAATATTGCGTTTAACCATGAAAGACGACGATTCGCCCAAAGCATGCAAAAGGGCCCATCGGCTCTCGCGCCGCGATGCAAGGCCAGGAAAGCCTTACGCCAGATCAGTTTGTGAAAAGTCATTGCCCTTGTAAAGCAGGGCAAGCCGGTGAGCCTTCGCGCAAGCGTAGGCAAAACAATCGCCGAAATTGAGATCGGCTTTGTGCCCGACTGCTTTGCCGTATTTCATGCTGGCTTCGATCGCCCGGTCGCCGATGTCGCCGGATATCATGATTTCTTTGCCGGCGATCTCGATCAAAAAGGCGTCGACGGTATCACCGGCTTGCGCCAGCATGTTGGCCGTAGGCTTGGCGTTCTTTTTGATGGCTTCGGCCGACGCTCGCGCGAGACCCTGGACTGCCTCGAACCGGACGAGCGGGGAGATATACAGCGGCTTGGTCGCGGCCGCGAGCCGCTTTTCCAGTTCTTCCGCGCCAGGTTCCTCGTTCAGGATGGCAACGATCACCGAGGCATCGACGAACATCAGTCGTCGCCCCACATTTGGTCGGTGAATTTCTTCATATCGAAATCAGGGTTGGCCGGCCCGATCCGCCGCGCCATTTCCTTGACTTTGGCAAGTCTCTCGCGCAGCGGGACGCTGCCGCGGTTGCGCTCGATCTCGTGGCGCAAGGCGGTTCTGACGGCCTCGGTCTTGCTGCGCGCGTTGGTAATGTGCTGCAGCTCGACGGCCATGGCGTCGACGTCGGGATCGCGAATGAAGAGCGGCATTTTGTATATCCTCATGAGTGATATATGTATATCACACCGGAGATATACTCGCCAGCGAATTCGCGAGCGGCGGTTTTGATAAGGAGGGGAGGGAGGAATGCATCTCGCGAAAATCCGTCGGGAGGTTCGGTTCTGGTGCTCAGTCCTTGGAATTGCTCGGCGTCTGAAACACGTCGCTCCGGCCATGTCATTGTCAACGCCCACATGCCCAAGGCGTATCGACGCTAAGTGCGCCGACGCATGCGCATCCCAACATCCGCGGCGACCGATTGATGTCGATAGACCGCCCACGCGCCCGACGAGGCCAGCGCCAGCTGCATCGATTGCGTCAGGTTCATTACGGCCATAATCCCGGCCCAGCGAACTCTCTCCGTTAGGGCAGCTCGGGGAGTGCTACGGCTGGATGCTCTTGGGAACATCCCGAGCGCATGATCCGGCGGCGAGGATAAACAATCTGAACCACGCGCTGCCTCCACATGATGGCGCCGGCGAACTCAACGAAGCCGTGCTGCCATTCGTGGTGAACTGGATAACACGACCTATCTTCTCGCTCGAAAATTCGGCGGCCTCGACAATCATTGCCGGGGTTACCTCGACGGATCCCTTCGCCGTCTATCCGCGTCTCATCGGCTGTCGCGCTGATCCGGATTGACAGCCACCCGCAATTAAAAGGGCCGTTTGATGCACCTAGGCCTCCCCAGCAGTATTAGTTCACAAAGCAGGTCGGCACCCCTGCGATCCGCTGGATCCGGTCAGCGTGTGCTTCGGGTTCGGGGTGCAAGATCAGGCGGTGCCATTTGCACGGATGGCGGCGAACCAACCACCACGGCAGGGGCGCCAGATTGCTCACCACGTTGGCTCTCTTCTTCGCGGCTCATACTTTGGTGAGCAGCTTGCATCTCCGGAACGGTGAAAACCGGCACCTCGCCCTTGAAACCTTGGAGCTCAAAGGCGCCCGCCTGGACGACCGGCATCGGCGCTCCTGCCGCAAAGCCGGGACCAAGCACCAGGGGGATGCCCAGCTTCTTGGTCGTCGACTCGAGCCGAGCCGTGCGGTTCACCGGCGAACCGATCGCGGTGTAATCGAAGCGCCGTTCGGAGCCGAAATTGCCTACCGAGCAGATGCCCGTCTCGATGGCGACGCCGATTGCGATGGAGGGGTGGCCGTCCGCGCTGAAGGCGGCGTCTTCACGCTTCACCCGTTCGATCAGGGCAAGCCCCGCGTCGAGCGCGCGCTCGCGATGGTCCGGCTGATCAAGCGGCGCGTTCCAGAAGGCGAGCACCGCATCGCCCATGAACTTGTCGATGGTGCCGTCGCGCTTGAGGATCTCATCGGTCGCAATGCCGAGGAAGTGGTTGACCACCTTGGCGATTTCCTGGGTATCGAGTTGTTCGCTCATCGTCGTGAAGCCGCGTATGTCGCTGAGCAGAATTGTGATCTCGCGCTTCTCGCCGGACAGGATCGCTTCGGTGTCCGAGCTTGCGAGGCGCTGCACCACGGAAGGCGATAGATACTGGGAGAATTGCCGTGCCAGGGTGGACCGGCGCTGCTCGCTGCGCCTGTAGAGGACATAGCCTTCGAAGCCGGCTACCAGGATCGTCGCCAGCGCCGGCTGCAGCGGGTCATAGAGTTTACCCTGCATGCTGTATTCGAGAGCGCCGAACACGAAGGGCGTGACGGCCAGCAGCACGAGAGCCAGGGCGCCAAGCACGACACGCCCGGCGAGCACTCCGGAAAGCCCGATGAAAATGACGGCACTGAGGACAAACCAGAGCCGCTCCACCGTACGCGCGTGCGTCGGCTCTGTCAGGTAGCGCCCGGCAAGCAACTGGCCGATTGCATCGGCGTGGATGTCCGCGCCTGGTCGCGCTGGACGCGTCGGGGTGGGCAGGTACTGCGTCAGTCCCACGGCCGACAGATCGACAATGGCGATGGCGTCCCGCAGCCGCGGATCGCCATGGCCCGAAAGGATAGTGCTGGCAGACAGGCGGGGCGTATCGGTGTTGGTTTCCCAGAGGCGGATGCTCCCCTCCGGCTCGAGCGGCACAATGGCGCCGGCCATCCTGAGTGCGTCGAACCCGGCTGCATTCATCCGGGCTATGTAACCGTCCTGTCCGGCGTAAAGGCGCAGGAGCTCGAGTGCGAAGGACGGCCACAGCTGCACGCCTTGAGCGGTGTTGCGAAGCCACAGCAGCGGCACATGGCGCAGTACGCCGTCGGGATCGGGCAAGGTGCGAATCACGCCGAGGCCCGCGGCGGCGTTCGAGAATTCGGCAAGCGAGCCGGTCAGGCCGGTGAAGCCGGGAAGTGTGTCGGGTACCTGCCCGACGATCGACCAGCCGGCTTTGGGTTCTGCTTCTGAAACCGTCGCCTCATTGCCCAGGCTGACGGCAAGCGCCGTTCGATTTTTGGCCAGTGCCGCTGCCAGGCGCTTGTCTCCGGTGATGCCCTCAGGCGAGGTGTCGGCCTCGGGCAGCACCAGCGCAAGCCCGATCACCGTGGCGCCGGATTCGGTGATACTACCGACCAGATCGGCCAGTAGGCCACGGTTCCAGGGCCATCGCCCATGTGCCTTGAGGCTGGCGTCGTCTATCGAGACGATCACGACAGGATTGCTCGTCGCCTGGCGCGGGGCCAGAAACTGGTAGAAGTCGTAGGTACGCTCACGCAGGCGCGACAGCGGCCCGTCAAAAACCAAATGGCAAGCGAGCAGCAGGAGCACGACCAGAAGGCCAGACATTTTGCGCCTGGCAGCTTGCCGCCAATCAGCCCAGCGCCAACCGGCCAGGAGGCTCATGTCGCGCGGCCGGGCCTAGTTGCAGTAGTAGTCGCAGCCCTCGCCATCGCCATCGCCATTATCCTCCATCCCGCCGCCGGCAGGTGGCGTTGGGCTGTCGGGGAACTCCATGACCACTCCCGGCAGTGCGCCATCGCTGGACTCGCAGACCTTGAGCGAGCCGCCGAGTGCCGACGCACAAAGCGCGCTTACATCCAGTCCCGGACCCGGTGCGCCTGGCAGGCCGGTGCCGGCTATCCGGTCGATGCTGTCCAATATCGGGAAGGTGTCGATTCCGCCGTAGCCGGTCAGCAGCTTGCCATCTTCCGATGTGCAGGCGTAGCCCGGGTTTGTGATGACCAGCCGTTTGCCATTGATCGTGCAGGTCATGCGGCCGGCGCGCAGAATGCCGACGGTCTGGCCGGCTGCCACCAGCACTTCGATGATGCCGCCTCTGGCTCCGAGCACCATATGCGGTGTCGCAACCTGCATGACGCCGCCTTTCGAAACCTGGCCGCCATAGAACCGGGCCAGGCCGCTGTTCATCCCGATGTCGATCTTTCCCGATCCGGAGCCCGGATTGTAGACGAATTCATCGATCGTCAGGCTGGTGTTCGGACCAATCTTGGCGCTCGATTCGTCCCGGAACACCAGCATTCCAAGACCGGTGGGATTGCTGCGCAGCTGGTCGCCGAGTTCGACGCCGGCCCCAACGTTCATTGTCCCGCCGTTGTTGCGGACGATGTTGGTCTGGTAGGCCGTCATCGACCCGACCGTCTCAGCGGCGGATGGTGCCGCGAAGGCAAGGCAGGCGATAAAAACGGCGATCTGACGGTACGGGGTCCTCATCGCGGCCTCTTTCAATTGAGCGTCAACGTATAGCTCATGAGCATTTCGAACGATTTTCGGTCGCGGTTGGCGATGTCGAAGTTGGTTTCGCGATAGGCGAGATCGACGCTGATCTTCTGCGCCTCCGTCAGCTGAAAATCGCTTTCCGAGGCAATGCGCCAGAAGTCGCTCTTGATGTTTGTGCCGATGCCGACAGACAGATCGGGAGTGTCGCTGTGGCCGGCCGAAAAGGCGATCTGGTGCGACCATGCGAAAAGATCCGGTACGTTCATCAACAGGCCGCCATAGCGGACCTCGCCCGTGTAGCTGCGGCCGATTTCGCCAGATCCGGAGGCGAAGTCATTCGACCCGACCAGGCGCAGTCCGAGCGCCTGGCCATTGCGGAAGCGGTAGCTGCCGCCTGCCTCATAGAAAACCCTGCTATCGGCGAAAATGCCTTGCGAGGGGCTTAGATCGATGTAGCCGCCGCCTGCGAAAAGCGTCGTTTCGACCGTCGGGCGCACGAGAAAGCGTCCACTGACACCGATGCCGGTTTCGTGGATATCGCTGTCGAAACGATCTGTAACGGTAAACGCCGAAAGCAGCAGGCGCAGCGAATCAATCCCACTGTTGGGCAGTCCCTTGTCCCAGGTAATCGCTGCGTCGCCGTGGATAAAAGTCTTCTCGCTACCCGGAACCGACAGGTCTTCCGTGAAAAAGCGCTGTGTCGCCGTCAACGACCCCGAAAGGACGAGAGCGTCGGCGCTTGGCGTGCCGAGGTCCCATCGCACAAAGCCTTCCGCCCGCCCATGGGGCGAGACGAAGCTGTCGTCGTCCTGCGCCCCGCCGGGCTCAAAATCGGTAAATGCGCTGAACACGCCGCCGGTCAGGGCGAGTTCCCAGGTGACGCCACGCAACGCGCGCTCGATGCGGGCGAGCAGGCGAACAGCTTCCTGCTGCTCACTTGCGGTCAGGCCGCCGACTTCGATGCCATACTGCACCTGCCGCCGGGCCAATTCATAAGAGCCGACGTGGTAGTACAGCCGGCTGGCCGCAAGCCGGGCGCGCGCATCGCGGGGATATTTGATCAGATACTGCTCGATTGAGGAGATCGCCTGATCGTATTGCCCCGCGTTGACGGCAACTGTGACGAACTGGGCGAGCGTTCCGTTGTCGGCCGGACTGGCGATGCGGGCCGAAAACGCATCGTCATAGGCCGGAAAGAGACCCTGCGCGCCGGCCGGCAATACGCCGGTACAAAGCAGCGCCGCGGCGAAGCCGAAGATAGCTGGAAACGAAGATTGCATGCCGAGAACCCACCCCAAACCCGACTAGTGCAAGGACTTAGCACGACCACAAGAAAAAAAGCGACTGAACTTTGACGAAATCGTCCGAGTTTTCAACAGCTGTTGCAGCCGCGCAACAAACCATCGGAGTTATTCCTATTCCGGCTGCGCCGGTTGTAAGAAATCTTCTCAGCGTTGCAGTAACGATTGAAGTATTCGGCACCAGCGGCAACTAAATCAAATCATCATCAGTGGCGGATCGCGCAGCCGACAAGATTAATATTGTTTGCGCGATTCTGCGCGTATCTGGTCACCGAATGAGGCTTCAAGGTCACCCACGGCTCATCCAAAGGTCTTCCGTCGCGTTGCGCAGGGTCGGAGAGCTGCCGGAAGGTGCTTATCGCGACGCGTGCGCGATGCGGCCTGGCTCTTGCTATTTCGTTGAACGCGAGGAGGTCAGCTTATCGCCCCCGACTCCCAGGGACGCGTCACCGGACGCGTCTTGCTACAGCACGAGCATGGTGGCCAGCCCCAGCATCAGGCCCATGCCTACGATATCGGTCACGGTGGTGAGAAAGATCGCCGAAGCGACCGCCGGATCGGCGCCGACCCGGCGCAGGCCCAACGGGATCAGCACGCCGGAGATTCCGGACATGAGGCACGATCCGGACATCGCAAGCAGGATCACAAGTGCCAGCATGGGCGCCTGGGCCGCCGACTCCGGTTGCCGCGACGCGTAGAACCACATCGCCGCAGCCGCCACAAGACCGACGAGCACGCCGTTGGCAATCCCGAGCGCGCCCTCCCGCATCACCAGGTGCAGCTTCGGTCGTTTGTCCACATCCCCCAGGGCAAGGCCACGCAGCGTCATAGCCAATGCCTGGCAGCCGGTGTTTCCGCTCTGCCCGGCCAACACCGGTAGAAATGCCGCTAGGGCGACGATCTTCTCGATCGTGCCTGTGAACGAACTGACCACGAAAGCGGCCATGAAGGCCGTTAGCAGGTTCAGCTGCAGCCACGGATGACGCTTCAAAAAGGCTGAAAATAGCGGCGTAAAAGAACGCTCCTCCTTCTGGACACCCACCATCTGGCCAGACTGGGCAGAAATCTCGATGATTTGCTGCTCGAACAAGCGCCAGCCGCGAACCTGCCCGAGCAGCCGGTTCTCCGCGTCCACCACCGGATAGACAGGGTAGTGACGGCGTACCGCCGCCTTGCAGGCGTCGCTCAAAGACAGACCGACGTTAAGGGCGAACGGCTTTGGCAGCATGATCTGATCGACCATCGCGTCCGGTTCGCTCAGCATCAGATCGCGCAGGACCACCAGGCCAACCAATTTATCGCCCCCGTCCGTGACGTAGAGATAAGTGAGCTCGGTCGGCACCTGGGCGCGTCTGACCGCCTCCACTGCGGCGGCAACCGTCGTCCCGACAGGAACGCTGGCGGGAATCGGGTCCATCAGTTCGACGAGCGAATCGGGGATCACGAAATCCTTGCCATCGGTATCAGGCTTGATAGGCCTCATATGCGCTGGCAAATGCTCCGCCACTTTGCGGGCGTGCCCATCCGGCAACAATTTTAGTGTGTCCCGGATGAACTCGGGAGACTCTCGGGCAAGCAATTCAGCCGCGTCATCAGGTGCTCGAGCACGCAGCGTGCGTACCAGCTTCTGAACGTCGTTCTCTTCCTTCATCTGCCGCCGCCCCCAAATTACTAGTGTCTTGCCTCTGACAGTATGACACGGATCGGATCGCTCTGTCTGGCGCGCAGTGGCCCAAGCGCCTCGATCCCGAAATCTTCGCCTCTCGGGCCCGAGTGGACCGAACCCAGACAGATCTGCGTCATTGCGTGGGTGCATACAGGCGGGCTGTAACGTCAGAGTGTCGCCGAGAATTTGACGTGTTGCGAACTTCACCGGTCTTTTGGGCTTTGCGAGCACGCCGCACCAATGAAACTTAAACCCGGAAATTCTGCAGAGGCAGGGTCTCCGGCGTTCGAATTGATTGCCTCATCCGGCGCATCTTGCCAGTTTCACCAGGTATTGACGCCACGGCCGGTTAAGATCTGCGACTGCTTGCACAGAAGGATGTGGAGCACGAGCTCCTTCGAGGACGATTTCATGACGGTCTTGCACCAAGGCAAAAACTTCGGCAAGTTCGTTGCGTCTTGGGAGAGGGCAACAACAATGAAATTATCTTGCGTAGGCATGATGCCGGTCGCGGCAATGGTGATTTGCGCAAACTCGTTCGTTCCAACCGCCGCCCGCGCTAACTCGGTTGCCTTCGATTATGGATATCAGATGGCGGCTTATTTGTTTTGCTCTCAATCGATCTATAACGACAGACGTTTTGGCGACTTTCTTGTTGAGGATGGGAATTATGACAAAACGAAAGAGTATAATCGTGGCGTTGCCGCTCTGAAAGCCGCGCTCAAAGGCCCCCACCCTAGGAAAGTGTGCTTCGATGCCGCCCGCGCCAGCGGTTGGTGGACCGACCGCTGACGGCTTTCGAACTCGGTCTTTAGTTGGTTGCTTATCGGCTTCGGCTCACCGCCAATCGGCAGGCCGTCGAAGCCGTGCAACCATGCCACGCTCGCTGTCGCGGCGCTAGCAATCCGGCTCCACGATTGACGTCCAGGGACGGATCTCGAAAGCCGGCGACTCGGATGTGCGGGGTGCGCTCTGCGAGGCGGTATCGGGTCTGGTGATCCGCTTCAAGGGCAGGGACAAGGTCAAGAGCTGGGGTGAGGCGACCGCCAAACGCTCCTGCCACCGCAGAGCCAGCGTCGCGGTGGCCCCGCAAGCTGGCGGTGATCATCATCGCCTTTGAGAACCTCTTCGCCATGGAACCGGGTCAGTTTCGGCAGACCCCGGCCGAGGTGGCGCAGACGGTTAAGGCGGTCGGCCATCCGAACTTGGTGGCGCTTATCGATTTCAGTCACGCCTATATTGAATCCACCCATCGCGGCCTGAACTTCCGCGAGCAGCTGCGGGCCATGGCGCCGGTGGCAGGGCACCTGCATGTCCATGACTCCTTCGGGCGCCCGGCAGGGCTTCCACAGAACCTATCTCCCGCAGGAGGATGCAGCGCTAGGGATAGGCGACCTGCACATGCCTCTCGGCCGGGGCGATATCGAATGGGATGACATCTTCAGTGAGCTGGCCTTCTTGCGGGGGACCGTTCTCATCATGGAAATCGGACCCCGTTATCGCAACGATCAGCCCGATTGCCTGGCCCGGGCAAAAAACCTCATCGGCTTGAACGATCGCGCTGAGCGCGGAGCGGCGGAGTAAAGGTCGAGAATTCTCGGCTGTGGTGCTGCCAATTCGACCAGAGCTGCCGAACTCGTTGCCAGCGAGCCGTTCCGCATTAGCAAGATCGACCGTAACGCGTCTTGTCGGTCCTGTTTTCGATGAGATTGTAAGAAAGAGTGCGCCTGCCGGCCTACGATACGCCGGCCAGCATTTGGTTGGCCGGTCCGTGGAGGTCGAGCGCGGGCAGGGGCCGGAAAGGTGCCAGTCGCGTACCCGTTGGCCAGCCGGGCCATCGGCTGATTTCTGCTCCATGTGATCGCATGCGTGCTCGCCAACCCAGTACCTTAGCGGCGTCCGCCAGCCCGCTTCTGACTATTCCCTTTCCGTCGCACTTATCTTGATTCCGCGCCGTTCCGCGTACTCGATCAATGCGAGTTCTATGACCGAGGTGATAGAACGCCGCTCCGCTTCTGCAAGCTGTTGCGCCAAGGCCAACACCGGCGGGTCAAGGCGGGTGGTGAACGGCTTTTTTGTCATTTTCGCTCTGCGGCTTGATATTCAGTTTCAAAAGGCGCATAGATATGCACGTGCACCGCACTTGCATCGCACGTGCGGCGGCTGGCCGGAGCGCGCCAACACTCCAGTCAGCCTGACCACAACCCAAGCTGATGGAGCTCGGATCATGGCTGATTCCGACAATACCACGACTCTGCCTTACGTCACCCGCAGGCGAGTGCTTGAGGGAACAGTCGTGGCCACCACCGCGTGGACGCTCGAAGGCAACGCGCCCGCAAGCGGCGCCGGAAGCACGAATGTGCGTTCTGATCCTGCACTGGCGCTCTGGCGGGAATGGGAGAGAGTCCACAAACAGACCGAGCGGCTTTGCCGCAAGCAGCAGCGTTTAGAGACAAGGCTTGTCGAGAGCGTCGGCTTTCCTTGTGTGACCCTCCGCGTGCCCGAAGGTGAGCAGGTGACGGTCCACTCGATCGAGAGGCTACATGAAGTGCTCGGCAAAGGGCCGGATACGGCCGCTCTCCGAGAGAAGGCCGAAACTGCGTTCGCAATGCATCAAGCACGCTGGAATGCGGCGGCCGAGGAGACAGGTTACACCGCTGCACTCAGGGCCGAACGCGAGGCTTGCGACCGGGCGAAGGATCTTCTGGAAGCCTTCTCAACCACCCACGCAACGACTCTCGCTGGCGTGGCCGGCAAGCTCGATGCCGTGTTGCGCGAAGGCGAGGCATGGGAGGAATGCTCCGAGTTCCCCTGGCCACAAATCCGTTCAGCGCTCAGCGACCTGGTGCGCATCGCCGAAGGCTTTGGTGCTGACCGGGTGCGGCGCCGAAGGATCCGTCAACCAAGCTGAAACTCTCCGCCATTCCCGATGACCGTCCGGTCAAGATCACGGCCGAACTGCCCGGCGCCGTTCATCGCGATTTCGTCGCCTATGCTGAACGGCCGCGAGACCGGACAGATAGTCGCCGATCCGGCAAGCTGATAGCGCCGATGCTGACCCGGTTCATGGCAACGGACAGAGCCTTTGCTAGAGCCCGACGAACCCTGAAGGCGGGATGACTATTCGGGTCATTGTGGCCGTCAGGACGAATACCGATCGCGCAGGAACGCGATGAAGATCGGCAGGGCAGGATTGGCGTTGTCCGGGCGCCAACGGGCAAAATTGCAGATCTGGATTGGCTTGCCCCCGATCCGCAGCTTACGGCAGACGGCACCTTCAGGAACACCGTTGGAATCTCCGTCGTGGATCAGAGCGACTCCCAGACCGTTTCCGACGAGGCGCAGAAGGATGCCCGCACTGACGTGATGTTCGACGATTGCGGGAAGCTGCACGCCATTTCCAACAGCGTCGGCGAGCAGAAATGCTTCGCCCCTGCGCACGAGCAGCGTCTCCTGGCCTAGCTCCGACCACTCGATCACGGGACGGCTTGCGAGAGGATGACTGGAAGCGAGTACGACGGCTAGGGTATCCTTCCACAATTTCAGTTCGAATGCGCCGCCAGTGGATCGGGAGGAGGAAGTGACGGTGACGTCGACCTGCGTGCCGCCCATCGCAGCCCTGGGCTCAGGATGAGAACCTTCTATCAAGCTGACGGTCACATTTGGATAACATTTCCCGAACTCAATGATTGCACCCAGCGCTCGCCCGGCGAGGATGAGTCCGTTGGAGCCGATGGAAAGCCTTTGTTGTTCATCCTTGATGCCCGTCCTGGCCAGCGTCAGAGTATTGTCCAGTTCGAGCAGCACGGAGCGAAGACGATCGAGGAAACGCTCGCCGGCCGGGGTTGGGCCAACGCCGCGGGCATGGCGATGAAATATTCTCGTTCCCATCTCGTATTCGAGATCGCGGATGCGCCGGCTGAGCGCGGTGTGATCGATCCCAGTGCGCCGTGCCGCGCGCAGAAAGCTGCCCTCCTCGGCGACTACAAGCGCATAATTGAGAGTCGCTAGTTGAATGGAGTTCCGCATCTCTGCTCGACGTCTAGGTGGCGACAAATCGCACACGTTTGAGCGCTTTTGGCCGCGGCGGGCTATCACCAAATCTCAGTATTGACTAAGATGAGGCCACCGACGCCTCTTATGAAAGAAACAACGGACGTCAGGTGGCGTGCAGCAATCTCTCGCCATCACCGGGAGCGATCCCCGAATGCGCATCGGAGTAGACGAGCTCGAATGTGTGTATGGTTTGCGCCGCCTTGACCTGAGGAGAACCTTTAAACTCGAGTGGCACTCATGGTCGGCCACGGCGCCTCGCCGTCATTCATGCTGCGTCGGTACGGTGGGTCCGCTGGCAGGGGAGGGCTCGCACGAGCCGATCAGCGATGGTAGGGCGCTCGCAGCGATGATCCCGAAGGACACTCACTCGAAAGAGACCACTCCGTTTTCGCGCTCATCTAATGGAGGGGCTCGCCCGCGAGCTCCAGGGACAATACCGGCCAAAACATCTATCTCGGAAATCCGGCGCTTGAACAAAGACGGAGCGGCGGACCGGCTCGAATTGAAGGTCCGCCGTTCCGGGTCGTTCAGATCACAAGGAACGAACCTGCTGCAAGCGACAGACCTGGAGAGAGGGTGGCGAATTGTATTTGAGCTGCGCCACCGATCCCGTCGCTGTCGAAAGAGAGCGCCCCGGTTGAGCTGTTGTAGATGATATGGTCGGAGCTGTCATGCGCGGCCGTGCCAGCAAAGAAAGCATCGGATGAAAGGCCACCCAGCTTTAGGCCGGCAAAAACCGCGTCGTCGAGTTGGATCTTGTCTTGGAGCTTGTTGAAGTCGGTGATCCTGTCGATATTGCCGGCTCCAAGAGCGCTGTTGAACACGAATGCATCATTGCCCCCGTTACCGGTCAAGATGTCGGCACCGCCGCCACCGTTGATGATGTTCGCGCCGGCATTGCCTTGGATGGTCTGGGCAAAGGCGTTGCCGGTCAGGTTGATTGCAGACGTACCGGACGGATACCTCGTGGCGAGAAGCTCGACCTCCGAGCCGGCCGCAAGCGCATAGCTCACCGTGGTGGCTATGTTGTCGCGACCGCCGCCTACCGCTTCGATCACTCTGTCGCCGACATTGTCGACATAGTAGCCGTCGTTGCCCCCATAGCCGACCATCGTATCGGCACCACCGAGGCCATTGAAGACATTGCTACCGGCATTGCCCTGGATGGTCTGGGCGAACTCGTTGCCGTTGAGGTGGATCGGCGCCGTGCCGGACGAGTTGCTGGTGGCGAGAAGCTCGATGTGCGAGCCGGCGGTAAGCGCATGGCTCACCGAAGTGATCACCTTGTCGGTGCCGCCGCCTACCGCCTCGATCGTTTTGTCGCCAGCATTGTCGACATAATAGGTGTCGTTGCCGCCATAACCGATCATGGTGTCCGCGCCGCGTCCGCCGTTGATGACATTGGCACCGGCATTGCCCTGGATGGTCTGCGTGAACTCGTTGCCGACGAGATTGATTGCGGCCGTACCGGAGGGGTTCGTGGTCGCAAGAAGCTCGACCTGCGAGCCGGCCGAAAGGACATAGCTCACCGAGGCGAGCACCTTGTCGGAGCCGCCGCCAGCGGCCTCGACCACTTTGTCGGCAGCATTGTCGACATAATAGGTGTCGTTGCCGCCATAGCCGGTCATGGTGTCGGTGCCGCCGAGGCCGTTGATGACGTTCGCGCCGGCATTGCCCTGGATGGTCTGGGCGAACTCATTGCCGGTGAGGTTGATTGCCGCCGTGCCTGATGCATTGTTGGTGGCGAGAAGCTCGATCTCGGAGCCGGCCGCAAGAGCATGACTTACGGAGGCAAGTGCTTTGTCGGTACCGCCGCCCACCGCCTCAATCTCCTTATCGCGGACGTCATCGACATAATAGGTGTCATTGCCGCCATAGCCGATCATCGTGTGGCCGCCGGCCCCGTGAAACACATCGTCGCCGCTGGTGCCATACAAGGTGTCGCTTGTGTCGACGGGAGGCGGAGCGGTCCCAGTCGTTGCGAGATTGTGCTCCCGGAAAACGGTCTGCAGTTCCGGGGAGCTCTCAAGCGCGGTGTCGCCTCGCTGCGAACCCCAAGCGTATGCGTAGTCGAAGGCGGGTGACGGAACCAGCTTGGCCCAGTGCTCCATCATGGTTTCCATCTGGGCGGCGGTGGGCACCACGTATTTGCCACCCATGTCGGTGTTATACTCGCCACCTCCAAACGCCTGGTAGCCCGGAACGATCTGGCTCGTCGGGATGCCCGATGCCTGAGCGGCGGCGACGAATTTATCGATCATGTTGTAGTCGACCGGGCCATCCGTGCGGACGGGATAGACATCTATGCCGTAGTAATCGATACCCGTATTGGCGGGATTGTACGTGCCCCTAAAATCCGGATTCGCCGACGTCCCCAAGCTCATCATTGTGATGTAGGTCTTGGCGCCTGGAAAATGCTCATGGATCCAGTCGGATTCTGCCTTCAGATTTGCGGCAGAGGCGTAGGTACCCCATTGGCCGGTGGGATCCGGCTCGTCAACCAGGAAGAACCCAAATACGTTCGGATTGCCGAGGAAAGGAGTAACCTTGTCGATAAAGGATTGCGTTACTCCGTTGGCCTCGTCGAGATAGACCAAGCCTTTCATGCCCTCTGGCAGCTCGTTGACCTGGTCAACATATTGCACGCTAGCCAGATTGAATCCGGCTTTTGCAATGTCCGTGCCGGATCCGCCCGACGTGTAATGGAGAGTCGCCATCCATAATCCCTCATTTTGATTCGATAGCGCCCCGCGGATGCCTGCCTACTAGAAGGTGTATATTAGCGCCAAATCACATACCTGCACGCCCTGATAGAATGGTTGATCGGTGGCAGGGTTCTCACGTTGCGGCGAAAAATATACTTAGGGATAGTCGACATTGTGCAAAGCAAATTTATCTTCAGAGATGCCAACGTTGTTTTCCGAGAGATGATTATTGATATTTCTACTACATTCTACTTGTTAGAAACAGCATAAGATAACATGATCGACGCCGTTTAAAAAAGAAAATTGAATTTTATTAAAATTAGTTTGATGATTGGCCGGTTGCTACTAGAGAGGCGTTGGAGGCGCTGACTTATCTGAAGAAAAGCGAAAAAAAAACGATGTTTTGGATTATAAAAAGTCTCAAACTATAAGATAGAACGCCAAGACATGGCAGAAAAACTGCTTTTTTCTACAAGATGTATTTGACTACCGGCCAATTGAGCCGACATTAAACTAAGATGCCAGCCGCATCGCGCTCTCTGCCGGAGACACCAATTTGTTGTGGACAGATACCGCAGATACCAGTCCGCGACCAAGGTGTTTGCAACTGAGATTACGACTCGGGAGATCGTCAGAATTGGAGAACTGGCTGGGGCGCCAGGATTCGAACCTGGGAATGTCGGTACCAAAAACCGATGCCTTACCACTTGGCGACGCCCCAACAGCCGGAGCCTGCCCGCTGTGCGCGCGGCCTTATAGGACGAGCCGCGAGAAAGCTCAATGCCGACATATCGACTATGCGCGACCGACCCGCCAGTTTTGCAATCGTCACTTTGAACGGACCTATTCACCCCACAGCGCCACTTCATTGCCGGCCGGATCGACGAAATGGAACCGCCTGCCGCCGGGGAATGAAAAGATGGGCTTGATGATGGTGCCGCCGGCATTTTCGACGGCGCTCAATGTTTTCTCCAGCCTTTCGGAATAGAGCAGGGGCAGCGGCTTGACCGGCGCATCTTCGCCGTCCGCCTGAAAACCGCCGTCCAGCCCTTCGGCAAAAGCTGAATAGGTCGGCCCGTAATCGGTGAACGACCATGAGAAGCTGCGCTGTAGAAAGCCTTCACGTTGTCCAGCGTTCCGCCCGTCGCCGGCACTTCCAGATAATCGAGCTTTCCGGTCATTCTCATCGTTCTGCCTTTTTGTTCGCGTTATGTTCTACAACAAAGCTTTCCAAAAAGCAAGTCTTTTCGGCGCCGCTTTTCCTTAATCGATTGTAGAGGCCGGCCGGCCTGGTCGATGCCTTGCCTTTCGCATTGCAGCATCATATCGCTCGATTTGTCAGTATTTCCAATCTCCTGCAACCTGGGAGCAAGCATGACCAAATGGGTCTACACCTTTGGCGATGGAGCGGCGGAAGGCCGTGCCGGCGACCGCAATCTGCTCGGCGGCAAGGGCGCCAATCTTGCCGAAATGTGCAGCCTGGGCCTGCCGGTGCCGCCAGGCTTCACCATCACCACCGAGGTCTGCAACGCTTATTACGCCAACGGCCACGCCTATCCGGCCTCGCTGGAAGCGGATGTTGCGGTCGCCCTCGACCACATCGGCCGGCTGACCGGGCGCCGTTTCGGCGATCCGTCGAAACTGCTTCTGGTGTCGGTTCGTTCCGGTGCCCGCGCCTCCATGCCCGGCATGATGGACACCGTGCTCAATCTCGGCCTCAACGACGAGACGGTCGAAGCCTTGGCCGCCGATTCAGGCGATCCGCGCTTTGCCTATGACAGCTACCGCCGTTTCATCCAGATGTATTCCGACGTGGTCATGGGTCTCGACCATGAGGTGTTCGAGGAAATTCTCGAAGACCAGAAGGGCGGCCTCGGCCATGAGCTCGACACCGAGCTGACAGCCATCGAATGGCAAGGCGTAATCGCGCTCTACAAGGCCAAGGTCGAGGAGGAGCTCGGCAAGCCGTTTCCGCAGGATCCGCACGAGCAGCTGTGGGGCGCCATCGGTGCGGTGTTTTCCAGCTGGATGAACAACCGCGCCATCACCTATCGGCGCCTGCACGACATTCCCGAGAGCTGGGGCACGGCGGTCAATGTCCAGGCCATGGTCTTCGGCAATATGGGCGACACCTCGGCCACCGGCGTTGCCTTCACCCGCAATCCGTCAACCGGCGAAAAGCAGCTTTATGGCGAGTTCCTGGTCAACGCCCAGGGCGAGGATGTCGTTGCCGGCATCCGTACGCCGCAGAACATCACCGAGGCGGCGCGCATTGCCGCCGGCTCCGACAAGCCGTCGCTGCAGAAGCTGATGCCGGACGCCTTCCAGGCTTTCGTCAGCATCTCCGACCGCCTGGAAAAGCATTACCGCGACATGCAGGATCTCGAATTCACCATTGAACGCGGCAAATTGTGGATGCTGCAGACCAGGTCAGGCAAGCGCACCGCCAAGGCAGCGCTGAAGATTGCCGTCGACATGGCCAAGGACGGGCTGATCTCGAAGGAGGAGGCCGTCGCCCGCATTGATCCGGCCTCGCTCGACCAGTTGCTGCATCCGACGATCGATCCGAAAGCGGCGCGCGATATCATCGGCGTCGGCCTGCCGGCATCGCCAGGTGCTGCCACCGGCGAAATCGTGTTTTCCTCGAACGACGCCGAGGAGGCCAAGACACAAGGCCGCAAGGCGATCCTGGTGCGCATCGAGACCAGCCCCGAAGACATCCATGGCATGCATGCGGCCGAAGGCATCCTGACGACGCGCGGCGGCATGACCAGCCACGCCGCTGTTGTGGCGCGCGGCATGGGTAAGCCTTGCGTTTCGGGCGCAGGCTCGCTGCGCGTCGACTACAAGGCCGGCACGCTGATGGCGATGGGATCGACGTTCCGCAAGGGCGATATCATCACCATCGACGGCGGCAACGGCCAGGTGCTGAAGGGTGCCGTACCGATGCTGCAGCCGGAACTCTCGGGCGATTTCGCCGCCATCATGGAGTGGGCCGACGGCGCGCGCCGCATGAAGGTGCGCACCAATGCCGAGACGCCGCTGGATGCGCGCATGGCGCGGTCCTTCGGCGCCGAAGGCATCGGTCTTTGCCGCACCGAACACATGTTCTTCGACGGCGACCGCATCGTTGCTATGCGCGAGATGATCCTGGCCGATACGGAAAAGGACCGTCGAACGGCGCTGGCCAAGCTGTTGCCGATGCAGCGCTCGGATTTCCTCGAACTGTTCGAGATCATGGCCGGCCTGCCGGTCACGATCCGCCTGCTCGATCCGCCGCTGCACGAATTCCTGCCCAAGACCGAGGAGGAGGTGGCCGAGGTCGCCGCCGCCATGAACGTATCGCCGGACAAGCTCCGGCGGCGCACCGAAGCGCTGCACGAGTTCAATCCGATGCTCGGCCATCGCGGCTGCCGACTTGCCGTCTCCTATCCCGAAATCGCCGAGATGCAGGCGCGCGCCATTTTCGAGGCGGCCGTCGAGGCCGGCAGGAAGGCCGGCGCGCTGGTGGTCCCGGAGATCATGGTGCCGCTGGTCGGGCTGGCGAAGGAGCTCGAATTCGTCAAGGCGCGCATCGACGCCGTCGCCAAAAGCGTGATGGAAGAGACCGGCGTCAGGATCGGTTACCTGACCGGCACGATGATCGAGCTGCCGCGCGCCGCGATCCGTGCCCAAATCATCGCCGAGGCGGCCGAATTCTTCTCCTTCGGCACCAACGATCTGACCCAGACCACCTTTGGCATCTCACGCGACGATGCGGCCTCGTTCCTCGAGACCTACCGGAAAAAAGGCATCATCGAGCAGGATCCGTTCGTGTCGCTTGACATAGACGGTGTCGGCGAGCTGGTGCGGATGGCGGCCGAAAAGGGCAGGGCGACGCGGCCCGACATCAAGCTCGGTATTTGCGGCGAGCATGGCGGCGACCCGGCCTCGATCCATTTCTGCGAAAAGGTCGGCCTCGACTATGTCTCGTGCTCGCCCTATCGGGTCCCGATTGCCAGGCTGGCCGCCGCGCAAGCGGCGGTGCAGGCTGCAAAGAACGGCCGCGGATAGGAGTTGGAGTCCACCGGCATCTGACCTTACCGATTTGTAACCGAGTTCACGCGAACGTGCGTCTGTCGGCTCCAAATCCCGACATCGTTTCTGCCCAGTTTCCGGCCCCCGAACCCGCCCCGGTGCCAGAAACAGATGTTGCAGAACCCGCCCACGCACGTCCGCTCGATTCTCATCCTCCAGACGAAATTCATCGGCGATCTTGTCCTCGCTTCCGCGCTCGCCAGAAACCTGCGCCTCCAATATCCAAAGGCCAGGATAGTGTTCCTTTGCGAGGCGAACTTTGCCAGTTTCCTGTTGGCTCATGGCATCACCTCGGACGTGGTGGCGTTCCGGCGCGTACGGATGCGTGGCACCCCTGTGCAGCGTGGTCGCGAGCTTTACGCGATGGTGCGCGCTCTGCGCCGGTTCCGGTTTGACCTAACCATCGACTTGGCCGATTCCAAAACCTCACGCATCATCGTCAGGCTCGTCAACGCCAAGACCCGCGTCGGATATGATCCTCCCGAAAAACCGTTGCGCTGGCTGGAACGCCAGCCCGCCAACGTCCTAGCCAAGCCGTTTGGCTTTGGTGGCCAGCATTATCTCTACCGCTATCTTTCGCCGCTTGAGGCGCTTGGCGTGGAGTTGCGTGCGCCGGTCCCAACGATTGAGCCGCTGCCGCTGGAGACCGCCAGGGCATTGGCGCTTCTCGACCGGCATCATCTCCGGCGTAACGCCTTCATAGCCGTTCATGCAGGAGCGAGCTTCCGGGGGCGGCAATGGCAGCCGGAACGATTTGCGCTGGCGATCGACGAGATCTCGCGGCAGACCGGGTTGGACTTCCTGCTTGTCGGCGGCCCCGATGAACGGGCATCTGCCGAGCGCATCGTCGCCAAGGCCGCTTCGCCGGTCGTCAACGTGGTCGGGGCGCTGTCGCTGGCAACGCTGCTGGCGCTCCTCGGCCAGGCACGCCTGTTTCTGGGAAACGAGAGTGGTCCGATGCACATGGCCGCCGCCGCCGGAACGCCGGTTGTCGGCCTGTTCGGCCTGACCGACCCGGCCGTCTGGGGCCCTGTCGGCGTGGCCAGTGTTACGCCGCGGCCCTCCATGCCTTGCGAGTGCATAGCCAGGGACCTGTGCCGCCGACCCGATCCGAGCAAGGCTTGCTGCGTCTGGCGACTTGAGGTCAAAGCGGTGGTCGACGCGGTGCTCGCGATCCTTTCACGTAAGGTTAAGGACGTGGAGCACGCATTGTGACCTCGCGCTTGCCAAAGGTCAGGCTGGCGGTCAAATTGCCGCTGCCGACGCTTTTGCAGGGGCATCGTCCCGATTTCCGCCTTGATGGCGGTCTTGGGGTCGCCGCTTCAACTTTGATCCGGCCGACCTGGAAATAATCGATGCGCCCGTTCCAAAAGTATTTTTGCGCCATTGCGATATGGCTGTGGGCTGTTTCTCCTGGCAACGCCCAGTTGCTCGTCGCACCGACGCTGCACATCAAGGCCGAGGCGGGCGGCGGCCGCGTCGCGCTGACGCTCGATGCGTGCGGCGGAAGGACCGACACACGGATTCTCTCGGCGCTGGTGGAAAACAAGATTCCTGCCACCATTTTCGTCACCGGCATCTGGCTGAAGCACAACGCCGCCGCCGTCGAGATCATGCAGGCGCATCCCGAACTGTTTGAATTGGAAAACCATGGCGGCCGCCATGTCCCGGCTGTAGACACGCCGCAAAAGATCTACGGCATTCGCAGTGCCGGCAGCCCGGAGGCCGTGCTGGCCGAGGTCGAATCGGGTGCTGCCGCTCTTGCCGTGACAGGTGAACCGGCGCCGAAATGGTTTCGCGGCGCAACCGCCGAATACAGCCCGTCGGCAATCGCGATGATACGCAAGCTTGGTTTCAAGATCGCCGGATTCTCGATCAACGGCGATGGCGGCTCATTGCTCGGCGCAAAAGAGACCGCCCGGCGCATTGCCGCGGCGAAGGACGGCGACGTCATCATCGCTCACGTCAACCAGCCGACCCATGCGGCCGGCGAAGGCGTGGTGCAGGGACTTCTGGCGCTGAAGGCCAAGGGCCTCACCTTCGTGCGTCTCGACGATGCCGACGGCGATGAAGGCACCACCGACTGATCAGCCGGGCGTGGCCTTGATCGTCACCTTGCTTGGATAGAACGCGCCGTGATCGCGAATGTCTGACATCTCGTCGAACGGCCGCTCATAGGCCCACATCGCATCCTTGCCTGCATCGCCGGCGGGCAGCACGCTCCAATAGCTGGCATCGCCCTTATAGGGGCAATGGGTCGAGTGTTCGGTCTTGCCAAGCTGTTTGAAGTCGATGTCGCCGAACGGAATGTAGAAAACAGGCGGATAGGGAGGTTCGGTCAGCACCTTGACCTTCTTGGACGAAGCGATGATGACATCGCCAGCGCGCACCGTCACGGTGCCCTTGGAAGGCTCGACTGTGATGACCTTGCCCGGATTCTGCTGAAAGCCGGGTGACGGATTTGCGATCTGGTCCATATCGGATCTCCTTGCCTCAACCCCAAGATGTGTCTGGCAAGAGCCTTGCGCAAGACCTGCCTGCCACCAGGCGGGCGTCGCCCGCGGAGAGAAGTCTCGCCTCTTTCTTCCGCTTCCCCGAAAAACTCAGGCGGCGGCCTGGAAAGCGTCCATCAGCCCGGCATACGCGGCGGCAATGCCGGCCACCGGATTGGTGCTTTTCGAGGTGGTCTCGACCTTCAGCGCACCACCGCTGGTCGGCAAGGTGAGCAGCAGGAACTGGCGATTGCCGCCGTCGCCGACGCAGGCGGCAGCGACGTGCTGACTTTCGCCCTCGTTCTCGACGCACATCTTGAACAAGAGCGTGCCGCCGACAGCTTCGAGGGCGCCACCGACGACCTCGACGAATTCATCTTCGGAAACGGCTTTGGCGTCAGGCACCAGATCGGCCTGCGCGACGTCGGCCGCCACCAGATCGGCCAGACTTTCGGCAAGCGTATTTTCGAGGGCTTTGTCGTCGAGCTGCGCGTCCATGCGAACCTCTTTCATTCGCCAATCGCGCCCCGCCGTTAATCAACGTTAACGCCGAGCATGGCCGGATTGTGGCGAATTCGGCTTCAATTGGCTCCATGCCCCGCTCCAGCCCGATCCTGGCTGGACAATCCGCCGGTTCGTCCCACAATGGCGAAAAAATAACGGGAGGAACAAGATGCTCGGGCTGATGCAGGAATGGCCGCTGCTTTGCCATAAGCTGATCGACAATGCCGAGCGGCAGCACGGCAGCCGCGAAATCGTGTCGCGTTCGATCGAGGGGCCGATCGTGCGCAGCACATATGCCGAAATCCAGGATCGTGCCCTGAGGGTCGCCGAGCGGCTCGATCGTGATGGCTTCGGGCTTGGCGACCGCATCGCAACACTGGCCTGGAACACCGCGCGCCACATCGAGGCCTGGTACGGCATCATGGGTGTCGGCGCGATCTATCACACGCTCAACCCGCGGCTCTTTCCCGAGCAGATCACCTGGATCATGAACAATGCCGGGGATAAGGCGATCTTCGTCGACCTGACCTTCCTGCCGCTGCTCGAAAAGATCGCCGGCGCGCTCAAGTCGCTGAAGCAGGTCATCGTGCTGACCGACAACGCGCATATGCCGGAGACTGCGCTGCCCAATGTGATCGCCTATGAAGAATGGCTTGCTGAAGCCGACGGCAACTTCGCCTGGAAGACATTCGACGAAAACACCGCCGCCGGGATGTGCTACACCTCGGGCACGACGGGCGACCCGAAAGGCGTCCTCTACAGCCATCGTTCGAACGTGCTGCACGCCATGATCGCCGCCATGCCCGACGCCATGGGCCTGTCGTCGCGCGACACCATACTGCCGGTCGTGCCGATGTTTCACGCCAACGCCTGGGGCCTTGCCCAGAGCGCGCCGATGATCGGCGCCAAGCTGGTCATGCCCGGCTGCAAGATGGATGGCGCTTCGCTCTACGAGCTGCTCGATACCGAGAAGGTGACCTTCAGCGCCGCCGTGCCGACGGTGTGGATGATGCTCCTCCAGTATCTGGAAGAGACCGGCAAGAAACTTCCCTATCTGCAGAAAGTCGTCATCGGCGGTGCGTCCTGTCCACGCGCGCTCACGACGAAGTTCCAGGACAGTTACGATGTCCAGGTCGTCCACGCCTGGGGCATGACCGAGATGTCGCCGCTCGGCACGCTGTGCACCCTGAAGCCGGATTACGCCGGGCTGAAGGGCGAGGCCCGCCTCGGCGTCCAGCAGAAACAAGGCTTTACACCGTTCGGCATCGAAATGAAGGTGACGGACGACGCCGGCAACGAACTGCCATGGGACGGCAAGACCTTCGGCCGGCTCAAGGTCCGCGGGCCGGCCGTCGCGCGCGCCTATTATGGCGGCATCGGATCCGAACAGTTCGATCAAGACGGCTGGTTCGATACTGGTGATGTCGCGCACATCGATCCCGGCGGCTACATGCAGATCACCGATCGCGCCAAGGACGTGATCAAGTCGGGGGGCGAATGGATCTCGACCATCGAGCTCGAAAACCTCGCGGTCGGCCATCCCGATGTGGCGGAGGCCGCCGCCATCGGCATTCCGCATTCGAAATGGGGCGAGCGGCCTTTGCTCGTGGTCGTGCGCAAGCCGGGCAGGGAGCCGACCAAGACGGATATTCTCGCTTTCATGGACGGCAAGGTGGCGAAGTGGTGGATGCCGGACGACGTCGCTTTTGTCGGCGAAATTCCACACACCGCTGCCGGTAAGATCCAGAAGATTACCTTGCGCCAGCAGTTCCGGGATTATCACCTGCCGACGGATTGACCGGAGATGCGGCGTCTTTTCGCCTTCAAGCCGGCGCTGAAAGGCACTATGCCTTTGTTCGGGTTGGGGCAGCGCGGAAAACAATGACGGGAATTCCCGAGCGACAAACGTCGAGGGCTGCCGGTTGGTCGCGGCGCGCCGGTGCGTTTTCGGCGATCCTGCTGCTGACCGCTCTCATCGGCCACCGCTATGACCTCGTCGAGACGCCCGCATTCCTGTGGGTGCTTGGCATTGTCGCCCTGCTGGCCGCATTTGCGCTTTTGTTCGCCGGGTTTGCCTTTGCGCGACTGTGGAATTTCGGCGATCGCGGCGGCCACGACCTGACCGCCGGCGCCTTGCTGGCGCTTCTGGTGCTCATTCCTTACGGCGTCGCAGCCTATTGGGCGGCGACCTATCCGCCGCTGCGCGACATCTCGACGGATCTGGACGACCCGCCGGTGCTCGATATTTCTACCCGGACAAAGGCTATGAACGAGCTTTTGCCGCCGACGCCCGGCGAGCAGCGGCTGCAAATCGAAGCTTATCCGCTTGTTACCGGACGCAGCTATACCTTGCCTTTCGATCGCGTTCTGGAGGCGGTCAAAACCGTGCTCGATCGGCGCGGCTGGCAGCTCACGGCGCCGTTTCCCGACGCAGCAGGGCAAAGCGACGTGACGGTCGATGCGCTGGCCAAGAGCTTGCTGCTTGGCCTTCCCGCCGATGTCGCCATCCGCGTGACCGATGACGGCGATGCGGTCATCGTCGATATGCGCTCGGCCTCGCGTTACGGCCGCCACGATCTTGGCGACAATGCAGCGCGCATCACCGATTTCCTTGCCGAACTCGACCAGGAAGTCGCCGGCCAGGTGGGCGTGGCGCCGGCGAAATGATGTCGGGAGGGTACTACTTTGCCGGCGCATAGATGCCGTCGATAGCCGGCGCGCCATCGGTGTGGACCAGGCCGCGCGCCACCAGGTCTTCCAGATGGGCAAGCACCGACAGGCCGGCCGCGCCATGCAGGCGCGGGTCGGTGTCTCGATAGATCGCGTCCACCATGTTCTTGATTGTCCGGTCGCCGCTGTTGATCCGCTCCAGAATTGCCCGTTCGCGCATTTTGCGATGCGTTTTCAATCCGCGCATGAAGCTGCGCGGCTCGGTCACCGGCCCACCATGACCGGGCAGCAGTAGCCGGTCGTCACGTTCGATCAGCCGATCGAGCGATGTCATGTACTCGGCCATCGCGCCATCCGGCGGTGCGACGATCGTGGTTGCCCACGCCATGACGTGATCGGCCGAGAAAAGGATGCCGGTTCCCTCCAGGGCGAAGGCCGCGTGATTGGCGGTATGGCCGGGCGTCAGCACCGTCCGGATCGCCCAGCCGTCGCCGTCGATCACCATATCGTCCGGCAGCGCGATATCAGGAACAAAGTCGGTGTCGGCGCTGGCATCGAGTGGATTGACCTCGCCGGTGCGCAACGGCCGCGCCGGGCGATGCCGGCCCTCCGCCAGAACCACCGCACCGGTATGCTGCTTTAACCGAGCCGCCAGCGGCGAATGGTCGCGATGCGTGTGGCTGATGAAGATATGGCTGACCGGCCTGGTCCCGATCGCTTCGAGCAGTGTTCGAAGATGTGCCTCGTCATCCGGTCCGGGATCGATCACCGCCAGCGTCTCGCGCCCGACGATATAGCTGTTGGTTCCGTGAAAGGTGAACGGGCTTGGGTTCCTGGCGGTGACGCGTTGAATACCAGGCGCAACGGCTACGCCCTGGCCATAGGCCGGATCGAAGCCTGTATCGAATTTCAGCGCCATGCGAACGTCGCGACCTTTTTTGGGGCGAGGCAAAACCGATTGCCGCATAGCACGGAAGCCAATATAGGAAAACGCAAGGCCGCGTTCGGCGGCAATCCGGAACGGGGAAGACTATGGCAATTGCAACGACGATGCGTCCGCTCATTTCTCTCGCTTTGCCTGAAAAGGGCGCGGCCCGGCTGGCAGGACAGCTTTTGCTGGCGATCGCCGGAACGTTGCTGCTGATCTTGTCTGCCAAGACCAAGGTCATGCTCGGACCGGTAGACATCTCGATGCAGACGCTCGCCGTCTTCCTGATCGCTGCCTCTTTCGGCATGCGCCTTGGCGTCGCTACGCTGCTTCTCTACATGGCCGAGGGCGCGTTGGGCCTTCCGGTCTTCCAGAGCACGCCCGAAAAGGGCATCGGTATCGCTTACATGCTCGGTTCGACCGGCGGTTATCTAGCCGGCTTCGTCGTCATGGCAGCGATCGTCGGCTGGGCTGCCGACCGTGGCTGGGATCGCCATCCTATCAAGCTCTTCAATGCCATGCTGGTGGCCGAGATCGTCATGATGGCAATGGGCTTTGCCTGGCTGGCGCTGTTGATCGGCCCGGAAAAGTCCTGGCAGTTCGGGGTGGTGCCCTTTATCGTCGGCGACCTGATCAAGGTTGCGCTGGCCGCGAGCCTGGTGCCGGCTGTCTGGTCGCTGTTGAAGCGTTCGTGAAGCCGGTCGAGCGGTGATAACCTGTTCTGCGCGACAGTGATTTTTCGCCGTAGTTGGTGTGCCCGTGCAGGATCTTTGTCGCTGGCGGCAGGCTTGTGCGCGATGCCATCCGTCACATTAGCTTCAAGTCGACGGACTAAGTACCAGAACCAACGGGCGATTCGTCACGACCAGCGTAACCAAGCACCTACGCATGGAAATAAATTGCTCGACATAGCATCTCAGCCAGCTGAAAAAGAAAGCGGCTCGGTGATTATTTAGGCACAGCTAAATTTCTGGACAATGTGTAGGAAATTCTTAACCCAACCGCCTTGACTCTAGTGGCTTGGTTGCTTGCTGGTATCCACACACTGTCGTAACCGTTGACCTGAGATCATGCCGCCGACCGCCGAAGGAAGACACGTGAGTAGCGCGGAAAAAACAACGAGCAAGGCAACAGCCCTGTCGCCTGAGTCGACCGCCGCGCCGGCAACGCGCTGGTATGCGGCCAGCGTCTTTCCCGGGAAGGAGCATGTCGCAGAGCGGCATCTCCGGATCCAGGGATTCGAGCCCTTTGTGCCTCGCTGCGAGAAAACCGTGCGTCATGCCCGGCGGCTCGAAACACGGTCCGCAGCTTATTTCCCGGGTTATATGTTCATCGCCCTTGACGTCGCGCTGCAACGTTGGCGCTCGATCAACGGAACGTTCGGTGTGCGCTCCCTCGTCATGCAAGGCGACCGGCCTTTGCCTGTCCCCTCCGGTCTGGTAGAGCGCTTCATTGCGTTGACCGGCAGGCACGGCCTGCTCGACTTCAGTGGCGGCCTCGCAGCCGGTGCTTCGGTTCGGATCCTTTCCGGCCCGTTCGCCGAAATGATCGGTCGCCTTGACCGGCTCGATCCAGCCGGAAGGGCTCGGGTTCTGATTGCGATCATGAATGGCGAGATACCTGTCGACCTTGATACCAGGGATCTCGTCGCCATCGCATAGTCGTAAGCATCGAGGTGCGGCGAGGCGATGCAAATTGTTGTAGGATCGGCTCTCGGGTTTTCACCCGGGAGTGCGGTAGCCGTTCTTCGGTGGGACTAGGCGCTGTCTGACGAGATCGTCTCGTCGGCGCTGATGAGAGTACGCGATATGCGGATAACAATGATTGGTGCCGGCTATGTAGGGCTCGTCTCGGGCGCCTGTTTCGCCGACTTTGGCCATCAGGTCTGCTGCGTCGACCGGGATGCGGAAAAGCTTGCCATGCTCAAACTTGGCAAGATACCGATCTATGAGCCAGGGCTCGACGACCTCGTCACCACGAATGCCGCGCAAGGTCGCTTGCGTTTCGACGACAATCTGGCCGATGCCGTTTCTCAATCGGATGTCGTCTTCATAGCCGTCGGCACGCCGTCGCGGCGTGGCGATGGGCACGCCGATCTGTCCTTCGTTTACGATGCGGCCGCCGAAGTTGGCCGCGCGCTCAAAGGATTTACGGTCGTGGTGACGAAATCGACCGTCCCTGTCGGTACCGGCGATGAGGTGGAACGGATCATCCGCGAGCAAAATTCCGCCGCCGATTTTGCGGTGGTCTCCAATCCGGAATTTCTTCGCGAAGGATCGGCCATCGAGGATTTCAAGCGGCCCGACCGCATCATTGTCGGGACCGATGCAGAACGGGCCAAAGCCGTCATGGGCGAGATCTACCGTCCACTCTCGTTGAATGTCGCGCCGATATTCTATACGAGCCGGCGTACGGCTGAGCTTACCAAATATGCTGGCAACGCATTTCTGGCCATGAAGATCACCTTCATCAACGAAATTGCCGATCTCTGCGAGCGGTTGGGGGCCGATGTGCAGGACGTCGCGCGCGGCATCGGCATGGACAACCGCATCGGTGCAAAGTTTCTTCACGCTGGACCGGGCTATGGCGGCTCCTGTTTCCCGAAAGATACGCTGGCACTGGTCAAGACCGCGCAGGACGCGGCAAGCCCGGTGCGGCTGATTGAAACGACGGTCTCGATAAACGACCAGCGCAAGCGGGCGATGGCGCGCAAGGTGGTTGAGGCCTGCGGCGGCTCTGTGCGCGGCAAGACTGTCGGTATCCTTGGCCTTACGTTCAAGCCGAACACCGACGACATGCGCGATGCCCCCTCATTGGCCATCATTCAGGCACTCCAGGATGCAGGCGCTTCGATCAAGGCCTATGATCCGGTCGGCATGGAGCACGCGCGCAAGATGATCGAGGGCATTGAATTCGGGGAAAGCGCCTACGCGGTGGCCGACGGCGCGCACGCGATCGTCATCGTCACCGAGTGGAATGCGTTTCGGTCACTGGATCTGAAGCGGCTTCGTGCAGTCATGGCGACGCCGGTGATGGTCGACCTGCGAAACGTCTATCGCGGCGAGGACGTCGTGAGGGAAGGCATAGCCTATTCCAGCGTTGGCCGAGAGCGGCATCTTGTCAGGTGAACATCCAGGTTTTCATGGGGCCTGATTCGCGGGATTCAAATTGATCGCCACCACCATCCATTTACCCAACAAACGGCATCTCCTGCTCCGGATGCGCTTTCAGCTGCTTGGCGGATTGACATTCGCCATCCTGCTGCCGGCGTTGTTACGCCTGTCGGTTGATCAACAAGTGATCTGGCAATCGAACATGCAGGTTACGATCTTCGCGGCATTCATCGCCCATACGACAGGCTATCTGTTTTATAAGCGCATCGGCAATTTCCCGGGCGTTGCAGCGGCTGGCTACATCCTGCCAACCTTCGCCCTGACCTACGGCCTTGTGTTCGCGACGATCTTCTTTTTCAGATTCGACTACAGCCGGTTCCAGGCGGCAGCGAGCTTTATTCAGTCGACATTGTGGTATTTTGGCTTGAGCCTGGCGACGCGTAGGCTGGATGTATACCGGCTGGCGATAATTCCCGGCGGAGACGTCGACAGGCTGGAGAGTGTACCAGGTGTGAGCTGGCACAGGATTCATTCGACCAGCACGGTTGTCGAGCACGCGAGCGGCGTGGTGGCCGATCTTCGAGCCGATCTTTCGGATGAGTGGGAGCGGTATATCGCCGATCGCGCTCTCTCGGGAACGCCGGTCTACCATGTCAAGCAAATCAGCGAATCGCTCACCGGCAGGGTAGAAATCGAGCATCTTTCTGAAAATACACTGGGTTCCCTGAACCCAAACCAGGCCTATCTGAAAATAAAGCAGGCGATAGACTGGGCTTCCGCGTTATTTGTGCTTGTTGTTTTCTCGCCATTGCTGTTGTTCGTCGCAATTGCCGTAAAGATCGATTCGCCTGGACCTGCGCTGTTTAGACAGAAGCGAATGGGCTACCGAGGGCATCCCTACGAGGTCTACAAGTTTCGAACGATGATGCTCAGCGATACAGCTGTCGACGAGAAGGAAGCGGCCATCACGAAGCCCGGCGATACACGCATCACCCGTTTGGGGCAGTTCTTGAGAAAATCCAGGATCGACGAGTTGCCGCAGGCCTTCAACATCCTGCGCGGCGAGATGAGCTGGATCGGACCACGGCCCGAAGCACTTGTACTGTCGAAATGGTACGAGGCGGAGCTGCCATTCTATCGCTACCGTCACATCGTTCGGCCCGGCATTACCGGATGGGCGCAAGTCAACCAGGGCCATGTTGCAGCCGTGGACGACGTCCTGGAAAAGCTTCACTACGACTTCTACTACATCAAGAATTTCTCCCCTTGGCTCGACGTGCTGATCGTGTTTCGTACCATCCGAACCATGCTGACGGGATTTGGCGCGCGTTGACAAAGCGGCAAAGATCGCTAGTCGACACAGCCAAACCAGCACTCACGAGCGCTACAGATGGGGATAAGCACCAGCTTTTTTGAAAGGGATATTTGGAATGTCTGACGTCACGCTGATCAGCGTTGAAAATACCGTCGTATCGACCTCGGAGAAAGCACAATGACTAGGAAGACCGCGCTCATTACCGGCATCACCGGCCAGGACGGCGCCTATCTGGCGGAACTTCTCTTGGCAAAGGGCTATGATGTCCACGGCATCAAGCGGCGGTCGTCGTCGTTCAATACGGGTCGCATCGATAATCTCTATCAGGATCCGCATGAAAAGAACGTAAGACTGTCGCTGCACTATGGCGACATGACCGATGCCACCAACCTCATCCGCATCGTCCAGGAAGTGCAGCCAGACGAGATTTATAATCTCGCCGCACAATCGCATGTCCAGGTGAGCTTCGAGACCGCGGAATATACGGCGAATGCCGACGCAATCGGTACATTGCGGCTGCTCGAAGCCATCCGGCTGCTTGGCCTGACAAAAAAGACGCGTTTCTATCAGGCATCGACGTCCGAGCTCTACGGCAAGGTGCAGGAGATCCCGCAGCGGGAGACGACGCCTTTCTATCCCCGGTCGCCTTATGCGGCTGCCAAGATCTATGCCTACTGGATCACAGTGAATTACCGCGAAGCTTACGATATCCATGCTTCCAACGGCATCCTCTTCAACCACGAGAGCCCGATGCGCGGCGAGACGTTCGTCACCCGCAAGATCACGCGCGCGGCTGCCGCCATAAGCCTCGGCCTTCAAGACAAGCTCTATCTCGGCAATCTGTCAGCCGAGCGGGATTGGGGGCATGCCCGCGACTATGTCGAGGGCATGTGGAGAATTCTTCAGAACGACGTACCCGACGACTATGTCCTTGCAACCGGAGTGAAGAACTCGGTCCGTCGCTTCGTCGAGCTTGCATTCAATGAGGTTGGGACCGAGATCCAATGGGTTGGTTCCGGCATAGATGAAAAAGGCATCAATGCGAAATCCGGCGCCGTTCTGGTCGAGGTGGACCCGCGCTATTTCAGACCCACCGAAGTAGAACTTCTGATCGGCGACGCCTCGAAAGCGGAGCGCGTTCTCGGGTGGAAGGCGACGACGTCGCTGGCAACAATGGTCCAGGAAATGGTCCAGTCCGACCTCGAAACGGTAAAGCGGGAATCCGAGCACCGGCGTCTTGACGAAGATCGGATACGCGTTGCGGCCCAGTGAGCAGCCTCGGACCCGGTTGACATGAAAATCTCGGTCTTGACCGTCTGTTGGAACTCGGCGGTGACGATCAGGTATACGATCGACAGCTTCCTGGCCCAGGATCATGGCGCCAAGGAGCTGGTGATCATCGACGGCAATTCGTCGGACGAGACGCTGGCAATAGTCCGGTCTTACCCACAGGAAGAGATCCGGCTGGTCAGCGAGCCCGACAGCGGGATGTATGATGCGCTCAACAAGGGGTTGCGCCTCTATACCGGAGACGCGGTAGGCGTGCTGAATTCAGACGATTGCTTTCACGATCGTGCGGCGCTGGAGCGGATCTCGGCAGGGCTCGAACAGGCCGATATCGTGCATGGCGACCTGGATTTCGTCGAAGACCATCTGAGCAAGCGCGTCGTACGGCGTTGGCGTGCCGCGGCCCGACCCGCCAAGGGTTTTCGGGCCGGATGGATGCCGGCCCATCCAACGTTCTACGTCAAGCGAAAGGTTGCGGACGCGGTCGGTGCATTCGACCTCAGCCTCAAAGTTGCATCGGATTATGATTGGATGTTGAGAGCTGTTGAACTCCACGGTTTCCGAATCGCTGCCTCCGGCCACGTCTTGGTGGACATGATGGTCGGCGGGGCCAGCACGAGGAGCTTGGGCGCTTACATCGGGCACAATTTGGAAGCATTGCGGTCGCGACGCCAATGGCTGAGTTCCGGTCCGATCGACTATGCGCTTGTTGCCAAGCCGGTGCGGAAATTGGGGCAGTTTTTCGGCATTGAGGGTGGCAGCACCGCCAAGCAAAGCCGCGCGGAGTAAATTGAACAGTGGTTTCGTTAGATAGTTCAAATGCATCGAAGGTCGATCCAGAGGTGAAGCGCGATTACGCTCACGTCTCTGCTCCAAATGGCCATCGCCAATTCTATCGGGATCTCCTTGCCGGCCTCTTTGACCTCGAACCGGTAACAGGACGCCTTGGACCTCGGCTGTGGCTTGATATGGTTCGGGCCCGCCACCTCCTGTTTGGCACCATAGATGACGATTACGTTGGTTTTATAGCAGTTACGTTGGCAAGATCGCTGATCGGACGGCGGACGGTTGGGCTTTTTCTGAGGCCGTCCGGTTGCTTCGCGAACGGAAGGCTCGTTAGCCGCCTCAAGAGATGGATTTTCCGGTGCTTGCGGTATCTGCCTGGACTGTCGCTCTTTACGATTTTGCCGTTCAAATTCGATCGCAGATTTGCCCAGGTCGCCCACGGGTGGGTGCACGACCCCCAGATGTGGGACGTTCATGATGGCGCGGCGCTTACCGAAACCAGCCAGCTGTCACGCGACGTGCTGGCCGCGGCTGGCGGGCGCGCAATTTTGTGCTTCCTGGGCAGCGTGAGAAAATCAAAGGGCTTCGGATTCTTGGTCGATGTTTTTTCCGACCACCCAGACCTCGCTAAAGATGTTTTTGTGGTTGCTGCGGGGCGCGTCGATCCGGCCTGTGACGGGGACTGCGCTCGTTTGATTGCTGCCGGCGGAATGGTAGTTGACCGGTTCGTGTCGGACGACGAACTCCTGAGCCTGTACAAAACCTGCGATTTCGCCTGGTGCTGCTACGGGCCGGACTACGATCAGGCCTCGGGTATATTCGGGCGAAGCATACAATTGGGCACGCGTCCGATCATCCGTAAGGGCGCGTATCTTGAGAAATATGCGCAAGAAGGTGTGGTTGCGCCAATATGTCTAGCTTATGGCGATACCGTTGACGCTGCCGCCCATATTGCAACTGCCGCAGCCAATCGATCTGACAAGCCCGAGCGGCTGGGTGAAATCGTTGGCGGGTGGCGGTCCGATTTTGTCCAGAAAATCCGCGCGGCCCTTTGACCTGCAGGCGGATGTGCGTCAATACCGCTGATAGCCGGTATTTGGCAGGCTGCAATGATAAGTGCTGACGATTGAGATAAAGGCTGATCATGTTACACCTCTTGGGTCCCAAGGCGAAGATATCATTGCGTGACGTGGGGCGGCGGTTCGGGTTCGACGTGCGCCTGAATGGCATTAATTCGCGCGATGATTTGCGTCTTGTGCATTTTCTTCACATGCACGAAATCGATCTCGTAATCGACGTTGGTGCCAACAAAGGCCAGTTCGGCACGATGCTGTTTGCGGCGGGATACCAAGGTTCGATGATTTCGTTCGAACCGCTCCCAGACGCGCATTCCGAACTCATACGCACGGCCAAGGCGTTTGACGGGCGCTGGACGGTCGGACCGGCTGTTGCGCTGAGCGACACTACAGGGACGGCGACGTTCCACGTCACGGAGGCAGCGACGAGCAGTTCGTTGCACGAGCCGCGCGAGTCGTTTGTTGAGCATACTCCTCGAGTGGCCGTCGCCAAACGGATCGAGATCGAGACAGAGCGGCTCGATGCTTTCGCCAATATGATCGACCTCGCCGGTAAACGAGCGTTCTTGAAACTTGACGTGCAGGGCGCTGAAGCGGCCGTTCTTGCAGGTGCTTCCGCCGTCCTGCCGCAACTGCGAGGCGTCCTGTCGGAACTGTCGCTGGTCGAACTCTATGCGGGGCAAGCGACAGCTCTGGAGGTGCATCAACTCATTGCCGGCGGTGGGTTCGAATTGTGGGATGTCTGGCAAGGGTATCGAAACCCGCGGACGCAGCGCTTAACCCAGATTGATGCACTGTATTTTCGCGAAAGCCAGACTTGAAAGTTGAACAATGTGCAAGTTGGTTTGAGAGTGAACCCAGATCCAATCAGGAGCTTTCCAAACATCAAAGCGACGAGTGGGACGGTTGCCGCACAGATTGTTCGAATCCCATGAATGTTGTCCAGATAGTCGGCTGCGCGCTCAACACTGGTGCGGGTCGAGGAATCCGCGCTGTGCACGAAGCCTTATTGGATGCAGGAGTTCGTTCACGCATCCTAGGGAGGGTTGAGCGAGACCTTCCGGAGGACTTGTTCGCTAGAAGAGTTCCCTTGCTGCAACGTCTGCCTGTTGGTGTTAAGAACCGTTTCTACATGTGGCATTTAATGCGCCGGTTCGGCGAGATCCCACCGAATTTCCACCCTATTTCCCACGGCCTCCACCTCCACAATTCGCGTGAATATCGGAAAGCTGACGTTATCCATGTCCAATGGGCCCACGCACCGACGCTTGGGCCGGCATTCTGGCGCGCGATCAGACATGAAAAGCGGCCGGTAGTCTGGACGCTTCGCGACATGTGGCCGTTCACTGGCGGGTGTCACTTCTCTGGTGCCTGCGAGAAATATGCCAGTGGTTGTGGCCAGTGCCCACTCTTGGGTGGAGGAGGCGAGAGGATCACATCCGACGATGTTGCATTCAAAGCCGAGCACTACGGGCCACAGTCGGTATTCGTCGCGATTAGCGAGACGATCGCCGAGCAGGCCCGAAAGAGTACGGTCCTGTGCGGGCGCACTATACATGTCATCCCCAACAGTGTGCAAATGAGCCAGCTTCGAGCGATGGACAAGGCGCAGGCGCGTAGCGCATTGGGGCTCCCAGCGAACACATTCATAATCGCCTCCGGTGCTTTGAATCTGGCCGATCCGCGCAAAGGCGCGGATATTATGCGTCACATGCTCAACGTTTATCGAGATGACAAAAAAGTTCACTGGTGTTTGTTTGGCAACGGACTTGCAGAACTAGTCGATCCGGCGCCTGAAAACTGCACAGGTCTTGGCCTCATCCGCGACGATGTCATTCTCAACCAGATATATTCGGCCGCCGACGTGTTCGTGATGCCCTCACTTCAGGAGTCGTTCGGCAAGGTCACGGTCGAGGCGATGGCATGTGGAACTCCTGTAATCGGGCTCATCAAAACGCCAGCCGAGGAGATCATTAGCCACGGGCAGACCGGGTGGTTGGCAAAGCACGGTGATGCTGACGCGGTAGTGGCTGCTGTTGAGACAGCACGCGCCCTGCCAGTTGCATTATTAAGGAGTGTTGGAGTGAGCGCACGCAGCGCCGTGATCGACAGATATTCACCAGAGGCTATCGCCCATCGCTATATCGACCTGTATGAATCCCTGCTAAGTGCCAGTTAGCGGCCGTCGGTGGCCTGAGGCGCGACGTAATAAGAACAGACTGTGCGCTGATTAGATTCTTTGTCGGAGGCTAAAAATGAATACGTTAAAGCCTTGTGGCGAGGCGAAAGGAATTTTGTGTGCCGCAAAGGCTGAGGGGTGCTAGTCAAGAGGTGGGCGGCTGTTATGCCATCCGGTGATCACGCGCGGCCCGCGTACCGCGAGACCTCGATTGTGCCGTACATAAGAGCTTCATGATGCTCCAGAAATTGTCAGGTTTTGTCGGACGATATTGGAAATACATTTCAAACTCACTCTGGTTGATTGCTGAGAAGCTGCTAACGAGTTTGATGACGCTTTTTGTGGCTGCCGCGGTGGCGCGCTATCTCGGGCCTAGCGATTTTGGATTACTTTCCTACGCATTCTCTTTGGCACTCCTCTTTGCGGTCGCCGGACAACTTGGGCTCGACGGGCTGGTCATTCGAGAAATCGTCAACCGCCCCGATGACGTGCCACGCGTACTCGGCACCGTGTTCGTTTTGAAGTTCGCTGGGCATTTGCTCGGAGCCACAGGTCTGGTCGTTTATGCGCTGTCTGTCAGCATGCATTCGACGGAGCGTATATTGTTATTTTGGGCCGCCGCCTTCATACCCTTGGCGGCGCTGTCCGCGTTCCTCGGACTCTGGTTCCACGCTCGCGTTCAGGCCCGGTACAATGCCGTCTCCTCCAGCATATCGACGCTGATGGTCGGCCTGGGGAAACTAGGGCTTGTGTGGACAGGCGCTGGAGTAGTGGCGTTTGCTGCTGCAAATGTGGTCCAGGTCTTGATCACGGCCGCGCTCTCCCTCCGCTTTTACAAGCAGCAGAAAGGTCCGCCTTTATCGGCATTGCGGTTCTCACCGGCATTGGCCAAGACCCTGCTCTCAGAGAGCTGGCTGCTTTTCCTTGGGTCCATCTTTGCGCTCATTTACCTGAAGATCGACATGATCATGCTTCGCTGGCTGGCAGGGCCGTCAGAGGTTGGCACCTATGCAGTCGCAGCCGCCCTGTCCGAAGCAGCATACTTCGTGCCGGCCGCGTTGGTCGCCAGTGTGTTTCCTAAGCTGATCGAGTCCGCGAAAACCGATCAAGATTTGTTTGACAGGCGGCTTCAGGCGGTTTTCGACGTCTTGTGGCTGGCAGGGCTTGGCCTTATCGCGACGATGCTCCTGTTGGGCGGTCCTATTATCCGCCTTTTTTTTGGAGCTCAGTACGAGGCATCGATCCCGGTGCTGCTGGTCCATGTCCTGTCTGCGCCGTTTTATTTCATGCGGATCGCATTCACGCGATGGACGATCATAAAAGGTGGCGCGACATTCTTCCTTATCACTGAAGGCCTGGGCGCGCTGACCAACGTGGCGCTTAACCTCCTACTCATCCCCCATTATGGGAGTGTGGGTGCCGCTCTTGCTACGTTCCTCTCATACGCGACGGCCTCCTACCTCACCTTGGCCATCCCGCGCCGAACGAGGCCGGTTTTCATGATGATGTCGCGCTCTGTGTTGAAGCCGTGGCGGGCTCCCAAAGAATTTTTGAAGTTTGTAAAACGAAGCGCCTATGCCTGACCGGGCAATTCCAAGACAGACCAGAAGCAAAAGCGGAGCTATGAGCGCATGACGGTGTTGAACAGAATGGCGACAAAGTGGAACCACTTTGCGCAAGCTTCGAACAATACGAGAGCCGCCGTCGAGTTATCTCGGTTGGGTCTCCCGTACATGCCGTGGTCCGATGCGTCCCTTCTTCCTTCAGCCCTGCAGGTGGTGCTCAACGAAATTGAAATCAATTCCCGCAAGACAATCGTGGAATTTGGAAGTGGTATTTCGACGGTCTACATTGCCCAAATCCTGTCACGGCTTGGGGGCCGGATTGTCAGCTTCGAGAGCGACGCGGAATGGGCAACATTCGTTGAAGATCGGCTCGCAGCACTGAACCTGTCCGAATTCGCCTCGGTCGTTCACGCGCCATTAGGACCTTGCACCTTGAGCAAGAATGGCTTGGACTGGTATGATCAAGCGGCCGTTGCAGCGGCTGTGCAGGATCTGTCGGTCGATTGTGTGCTTGTCGATGGTCCGCCTGCCTACAAGACTGGATATGAACTGGCGCGCTACCCCGCACTTCCGGCACTCCAGGCGCAACTCGCGCCAGATTACGCCGTGTTTCTCGACGATATCCATCGCCTTGGCGAAAAACAGATATTGCGGCTTTGGGCCGATCTCTTCGGCATCAAATTTCTCTCCTTTTTTTCTAAAGGGAACATAGCCCGCGGTGTCCACGGCGTGGCACACTTCACTGTGTGATTGCTGAGGTGCGACCAGTCTCATGATTCAGAGAGCCAACCTTCGCTACGGCGCATCCGCCGGTTTCACTCGAGGAGGCATTGGTCATCGACTTGCGCACTTGAGGGGTTACGTTGACCGGCGAATTTTGTTTTCTCCAGCAGCAGCCTTCGCGCTCGCGATCGGCGGCGTGTATGCTTTCGCTGGTTTGGTAAACAAGTTTGATCCAGAAGGCAGTACTGGGTCGATCCTGGTAAGGTTGGCCATTGCTCTGATAACTATCGGCTCCTATGTACTTCTTCCAGCAAAGTTGAAGTCGTCAACGGCCGCGCTTATTCCAATGAAGTTATTTTTCGTACTGTATCTGTGTAGACTTGTGGAGAATGTTTATTTATCTTCGATAAACATTTCGCCGGGCCCTATGATGGTGTTTGGCATCTTCCTGGTAACCGGTGTCGGCTCTACACTTCTTATCGCGTCGATGGACAGGGCGATAAGAAATTCAGATCTGATTTTCGTTATGAATATTCTTTGCGTCATTTTTCTCGTTGGACTGTACCTAAACAGGGATATGCTGTTCATGAGTCAGGATGAAAGGATGTCCCTCGACAAAATCAACCCGATTGCAATGGGGCATACGGGTTTCGCATTTTTGATATACTTTTTCCTTGTGTTGGGAAAGACAAAGAAATTAACTATCCAGTCTGTTATACTTGGTCCGATGCTATTGTTGGCGGTCGTATTTTCCAAGTCTCGCGGTGCATACATTGCTGGCGCGGGGGCTCTATTAGTCTACATACTGTTGCTTAAAGGCTCAAAAAGAGTGTTCGCCGTGTTGGGAGCATTGGTTGTCGCCATGGCAATTTTGGCGACCAGCGGCGTGGAGCTCATCGACGTTGTCATAGCGAGACTTCAAACGATCAACGTGGATGCCGATCAATCGACAATGATACGCAGCCAACTGTACGCTGGGGCCTGGCGGCAGTTCCAAGAAGACCCTTTGTTCGGGCGTTATGCTGTCGAGATGCAGTTCAATTTCTATCCCCACAACATTTATCTTGAATCCCTGATGGCGATGGGGGCGCTGGGATCATTGCCGTTTGCGGCTCACATAGTTTTGGCGCTCAGATCGACGGTTGGTATCATTCGATCCGGCAAATTCCCGCTCGCTGCCGTGCTGGCTGCGGTGCTATTTATCAGGGAAGCGATCGCCGGCATGGCAAGCGGCAGCCTATGGGGAAATTCGCTTTTCTGGGTTACCTCCGCTCTGACGATATCGTTCTGGTATGGATATCAGGGATTTCTTGCCAAAACGGGCAATGCGGAGATTAGGGTTTATTAGGATTCGAGCGTCGCTGTTTCGATGGGCTGGGATTTTTTTGCAGCCAAGTGATGGAGTGGATGCCCCCACCCGACGGCATCGCAATGTGCCAAATTGGTGATGTCGGAATCATCCAACACGGAGAGGGCATCCATGAAGGAAGTTAACATTATCGCCGTTGACCCGTTGACCTGGCAAAGAAGGCTTTTCAGGTTCATGGCGCCGCGGCTGAGGGGTCGGTTGTCTTTCGCAAGAAGCTGTCGCGTTCGCAGTTTCTGGCGTTCCTGAGCCGGCAGCCGGCCTGCCTCGTGGCTATGGAAGCTTGCGCGACGTCGCACTACTGGGGACGCGAGATCATGAAGCTGGGGCACACCGTCCGGTTGATCCCGCCAATTTACGTGAAGCCCTTCGTGAAGCGGCACAAGAATGACGCGGCGGATGCCGAACCCATCGCGGAAGCCGCATCGCGCCCGACCATGCGCTTTGTTGCCGTGAAGAGTGAGGAGCAGCAGGCCCGGGCGATGATCTTCCGCGCACGCGACCTGCTGGTGCGCCAACGCACGCAGTTGATCAATGCGCTACGCGGTCATCTGGCCGAGGAGGTCGCGAACGGTAAGGGCAAATGATCGATCAGATCGGGACCAGGAAGGCCAGTGTGATTCACGGAGGCACGAGCTCGCCCACAGTGATTTGGAACCTGATCCGCGCATCTCCATATCGGCCCGCGGCCATGTCAACGAGCCGCAATTGTGAGGCCTGAAACATGACCGCACTCGATCGCATGCTCTGCGCTGTTCAAAACCACTTGCAAAACCGGGGGCATCCACACATGGAATCACTTTGCGTCGCAGAAATGCTGCTAAAACAAAATGATAGACCGGATCGTCCGACCATCCGCCTTCGAATTTCGAAACGAGCGTGAGCGCCACGCGCAAAAGTTGCGGCCTATTGATAAAGCTCTGATTTGCAGGGATTGACTATTTTGCCATGCGGGCGTTTTTGTCGCGCTTGCGCAGACGGCGGGTTGCGTTGGTTAAGAGGCGCGCAATGATCGTTTCTCTACAATATGGCCGGGCTCTCGCGGCGTTCATGGTCCTCGTCTATCACGTCGACCTGATCGTTAGGTCGCCGAAATATTGGGGCGAAACCCCTTTCGGGGAGTGGCTGACCCAAGGGAAAAGCGGCGTCTTTTTCTTTTTTGCGCTTAGCGGATTTATCATTGCATACACCCATCGCAACGATATCGGCGATCCAAGCAGGGCGTGGAAATACATCAAGAAGCGGACAGCCCGTATTTATCCCATGTATTGGGTCGTGGCAGGTGCTACCGCGTTCGGGCATCTTTTCATGGGCGGCGGCACCGGATCAGATCATTACGGCTCAACGGCCGCTGTGGGGGGAATTTTCACTCTGATCCCGTTTGTCGGAGCCCAAGGCAACTTGGCCGTGGCATGGACCCTCTTTTACGAAGTGGCCTTTTACGCGTTCTTCCTCACGACAATCGTTTCGAGAAAGTTCGGCCTGGGCATTCTGGCCGCATGGTTGGGAATTAGCGCGTTCGGAGCTTTCACGACGAGCAACACGTCTTTTATCGCTACGGTTTTTAATCCTATCAATTTGATATTTCTCTTCGGCATGGCCGCAGCTCTTTTGTTGTCCACGGCAGAGAAGAAAAATTGGGGCTTGCCCGTGGCCATTAAAAATTGGGGCTTGCCCGTGGCCATTGTGGCGACGTGTTTGTATTTCGCCACTTGGGTTGCGGCCGTTAACGGAATGACACAAGGAACTTTCTTGGCCTACGGCTTAAGCGCCGCTGTCGCGATATGGGGCTTCGCGACGCATGAAAGGAACTTCCCATTCAGGCCGAACAGGCTGCTTTGCCTTTTGGGCGACGCCACGTTTTCGATATACCTCGTCCACTATCTGGTAATCTCTGCGATCACCCGCGTTCTGATCCTAATGTCGGTTCCGGCCCTCGCCGCCGCTCCCTTCTTGGTCTGCGCCGGCATGCTCGCCGGGGTCTTTGCCCACCTTTATGTCGAGAAGCCTCTGGCGAGGCTTTCCCGGCCAAGGCCGCCCAAGAAAGTGGCCGTGGCTTGAACACCGTCGTTCCGCGTAGCTTCTCCGCGTGGAGCTCTTGAATTGGTATAGTGATGGACGATTCGACGTTGGGATATGGCTCCAAACCGGTCACTCAGCCTGCCCCACGTGACACATAATTCAGCCTACAGAGTCTTGCCCTGCTCCCGAAGGAATCTCAGCGTAGCTTGCCACCACTCCGCTTTTTCATCCCATTTCGCTGGCCGATAGGGCGAATTGCTGCCGATGGTCCCCCATACAACGATTCCGTCGGCTAGCCTCCTGCATGTATCCAGCTGGGAATACCAAAGGTCGCCCGGCAGAAAAGCAAGAGTCTTGTGAAACTGCGGCCATAGAAAACAATAGACTGGCTTCCCCCGGGCGATTCTTCGTGCTTCCCCAATGTTGGCTTGCGCATAGGCCACCCAAGCGTCCTTATCGCCGTAAAATGTGTAGAGGGAGGGGAATAGCGCGTCGACATAGGGGACGAGAGACGACGCGATCGTGGTGTTTTGCTGTTTCCAGTCATCCAGCGCCGCGGCCCCATCGTGGCCGATGGCTCTCCAATGATCCCTGATCGGCAAAACACTATAGAGCCCAATCTTGACGCTCGGGTCTGCCTTTCTGAAGTTTCTGAGCGTCTCTTGGTATTTCGCGAGGGACGATGCCTGATCCGGACCCTCCAAGGGCCAGCTTTCAATGTCTATATTGAGATATTCGTTGCTCCTCGGCCGTGCCAAGGCTTGCTGCACTTGGCCGGCGTCGGGAATATCCGGTCCTAGAACATGAGGGTCCACAATCGTAAGATGCTCGAAGCCGAACAAGCGGAAATCGGGGCCGCCAGCGAAGTTGATAGTCTCGAATAGCCTGAACGGAGCGTTCGTTTCCGCCGTCACCGGCCATGAGCTCGTTAGAAGGCATACCATCCAGAATGCTGCCTTGAAGAACACGATATTTGGTATCCGGCTTCGCCAACTGACAAATGTTTGCGCGGCGGAAATTTGCATGGTTTGAATTCCTCGTAACCTGAACTTGACGACTCGAGAAACGGTAGCGTAGCTGGAGGCTTCGAACAACGTCCTCACGGGACGTGATCGAGGTAGGCTACCCTCAGGTAAAGGCGCAGACGCTGGAGATCAATCTGTGCAGATAGCGGGAAGCTCATTCGAGAGTATAGCGACTCCAGAGGCGCTGGATGCGGAGCGTGACCAAGGTTTTGACGCGTATTGCGCCGGTCCGAACGATAGGCCTCGGTGATGTTACATTCGGGGACGATCGACATGAAACGGCGCATCACCATCGTCCAACCTGCTATACCGAATTACCGGCGCGCTCTATTCGAGCGTATGGCGAACAAACTCGGGACAAACTTCGTTGTCTATGCGTCAAATCAGCGGGAGCTAGGCGTTCTATCTGACGTTCTATCTGAAGAAGATAGGCCAAGTTGGCAGCGCAACTTGGGCCCCATGCGGCCGCTCCTGCTCGGACTGGATTGGCAAGAAGGTGCAAGCTCAGTAGCGGTCAGGCGTGGCGATGTACTGGTTATATGCGGTGCGCCTCGCAACCTCTCGACCATTGTCCTGCTCTTCAAGGGTCTGTTGTTGGGCGCGCACACAATCTGGTGGGGGCACTATTGGAGTTCCACAAGCCGGTCGTGGGGCGCCGCAATCCGTTACGCCCTGATGCGTGTGCCAGATGCCATCGTCTTTTATACAGAACAAGAAGTTGATGAATTTTATGCTGGCGGTGGCAATCGGAGGAAAAAGCCGGTATTTGGACTAAACAACGGTATTGAAACTGGCGAAATTGTCCGCCTTCGGACGGTTTATTCGATAGCACATCGCCCGCGCGATCTTTTATTCATTGGTCGAATCACGCCAAAGGCGGAGCTCGACATTATACTAGATGCGCTCTCTCTCCCCAGTTGTCAGGGTGTCACGTTGGATGTGATTGGGAGCGGACATGACGAGGCGCGCTTGCGCAACCGATGTGCTGATCTCGGTATGACCGATCGTGTTGCATGGCACGGTGGCACTGTGGATGAGAAGCAAATCGCGGCTGTTGCCAATCAGTGCAAGGTATTCGTCTATCCAGGCAGCGTGGGACTTAGCTTGTTACACGGCCTGAGTTATGGTCTGCCGGCCATAGTGCATGACAACCGCTGGGCGCATATGCCCGAAATTGGGGCCTTAAAGCCTGGCAGGAACGGTGTGACGTTCCAGCGAGGCGAGGCTGGTTCTCTGGCAATCACCATTGCCGCCCTACTAGCGAATCAAACTCTACTGACTGAAATGTCGCGTTCAGCGACCGATACAACCGCCCTGACATTCAATGCCGCCGACATGGCGGAGCGCTTTTGCTCGGCAATTGAGCAGGTTGTTGCTGGAAGTAAGACGGAGTCACCGTTGTGAGAGTGGCGTTTGCGACAAGTTGGCTGTCGAAAGCCGGCGGTGGTGTTTCTGTTGTGGTGGAGGCGTTATCGCGCAACCTGGCCGATGCTGGACTCGAAGTGTCGGTATTTGGGCTTGAAGATCGGCTGTGGCTTGATGGCGACCGCGAAGCCTGGTCAGGCGCCCCAGCCGTCGCACTACCGGTACTCGGACCCGCCGCCCTCGGTTATGCACCGGAGATGGCTCGCCGTGTCATCGAGTGGGCACCCGATGTCGTTCACGTCCACGGACTGTGGATGCACCCGTCGCGCTCTGTCCTGCAGTGGTCCCGCTCAACGAGCCGTCCCTACATGATCTCGCCGCATGGAATGCTAGGAGCTGCGGCATTGCGTTATTCGCGCTCGAAAAAGCGGCTCACAAGCGCACTTTACCAAAATGCGGTTTTTGCTTCCGCCAAGTCCATCCATGTTACGAGCGAACAGGAACACGCGGAAGTTCGAGATTATGGGCTCTCTCATCCAGTTGCAATTATTCCGAACGGGATTGTGCTGCCAAGCGCGGCAAAGCGTGCACACACGGATAAAGCCGTGTGCCCCTATGTTCTTTCGCTGGGCCGCGTGCATCCCAAGAAAGGGCTCGACCGCCTCGTAATTGCCTGGAAGGATATCGAACTCAGCTTTCCCAATTGGCATCTAAGAATTGTTGGACCCGACGAGGTCGGGCACATGAAAGCACTGCGGGAACTAGCTCACAGTGCCGGCCTAAAGAATGTCCAATTTGAAGCCCCCGTTTATGGTGACGCGAAGTACGCGCTGATGCGCGAGGCAGAGATTTTCGTGTTGCCGACACTCAATGACAATTTTGCACTGACGGTTGCCGAGAGCCTGGCGTGCGGAACTCCTGTTATCTCTACGAAGGGAGCACCTTGGAATGGGCTGGAGGATAACCGTTGCGGCTGGTGGATCGACCACGGCATCGACCCGCTATCTGCAACACTGCGCCAGGCTATGTCACTGACCTCGGAGCAACGGCACACCATGGGTGTCCGTGGAGCGGAATGGGTTGCCCGAGACTTTTGCTGGCCGGCAATTGCTCAGTCCTTAGTGGGTGTGTACCGCTGGCTGAACGATCGCACGGCCGAGCCGCCTTGCGTTTGCATCGATTGATCGCGTGGCTGACAGCACGTCGCCCATTCGTAAGGATAGAGTTTTTCATGATCAGCAGGATTGTTACAAAATTACGACAAGAGGGTGTTGGCCCACTGGCGAATGCTGCGCGCAGAAAGCTTCAGATTTGGTGGTATTCGCCAAAGATTGAGATTAGTCCGACAACACTAACTTTGAAGCGGTTCGGTACTCGTTACGGAGGCTGGACGGTGTTCGAAACCCCTTCATTGCGGGGCAGCAAAATCGTCAGCTGCGGGGCTGGTGAGGATATTTCCTTTGACGTCAGCATGGCCAGCGAACTTGGTTGTTCGGTCGTAGTCGTTGATCCGACGCCGCGCGCAGTCGAACACGTTACATCGGTGATACAGCGTGTTAGCCAAGATCGCCCGGGGGACGAACCGTCCGGGCACCGCGGGACCCAATCGGACGGAAACTACGATCTAAGTAACGTCTTTCCAGGCCAAATCGTGTTGGTCGAGAAGGCGATTTGGAGCAAGCGCGAGGTGGTTAGATTCTTTGCGCCTCAAGACGTTCGCCATGTTTCTCACTCGATAGTCAATATACAACATGGCCAGCGACTGGATCGGCCGGACCGCTATATTGACGTTCCTGCTGTCACCCTTCGAGATATACTTGAAGATAATGATATTGGGCAACTTGAAATGCTGAAACTTGACATCGAAGGAGCGGAGATTTCCGTTCTTCGGGACGTCATCGAAAAGGGGATTCGCCCGAAGCAATTGCTGGTTGAGTTCGACGGCCTGCTTTTTCCCTCAAGAAAAACACGGACTGATATCAAGTTCAGTGACGGTATTCTGCGGGAGGCGGGCTATGACTGTTACCACCGAGACGGACAAGCTAACTTTCTCTACGCTCTTCGTGCGGAGATCGCCAAATGGGAACGTGCGGTCGACGGGTTGTTTTGATCTTGATTGCGGCAGCGACAACAATGGGGCGAATTGTCGCATCTTATTGATGGATGATGTAGGAAGCATCAAGTGAAAAAAGGCATGGCTTCTTTCATAGATGATGAGGCTCGAACTTCTCAGCGCGTGGCGGTCCGCCTGCGGGATTTTCGTAATGCAGAATTTGAGCGTGGACGTAGCCTACCGATCGAAGTGCTATGGACGCTTCTGTCTGCCCTGTTCGTAAGTTCTTGGGTGCCGGGGAGCGCGCACCGGCGGTTTCTGTTGCGGTTGTTCGGTGCAACTATCGGGCATCGTGTTGTTATTAAACCGGGTGTGCGGGTGAAATTTCCTTGGCGACTCACCGTCGGCGCGGACACCTGGATTGGTGAGGAGGTTTGGATCGACAATCTCGCTACAGTCTTCATAGGCGACAACTGTTGCCTGTCACAGGGTGCCTATCTGTGTACCGGGAGCCACGATTGGAATTCTCCGACATTCGATCTGAAGACTCGCAAAATACAAGTCGACAACGGAGCTTGGATAGCGGCGAAAGCTGTCGTGGGGCCGGGGGTGACAGTCGGCGAGGGTTCGGTTCTGACAATTTGTAGTATTGCGACCAGCAATTTGGCAGCTTGGACCGTTTATAGGGGAAACCCTGCAGTGGTCGCCGCCAGCCGCGAGCTTCGACAAATTCCTTGATCGAGTCATGTCCTCCGAACTACGGGATCGAAGTCGCGATGCGGGGACCGAGGCTTTCCCGTGCGGCGACAGGTCGAACTGACCATACGCGGACGACATCCAACATTGTAGGAGCCACTACGGCATCACGTCACATTTCGAAGTCGCGGCTAAACCCTTCCCACTTCGAGGGGGCTTCGAGGGGTGGTCAACGACGGTCGAGGAGAGGCGAAGTCGGTTGGCACGCCGATGTTGCTGTCCGATATTCCACTGCATCGCGAGCAGGCATCGGAATCGCTCTTCTTCGCACCCGATCGTGCGTAAGCACTGACGGAGCGGCTCTTTGAAGCCGGGCAGCGCCAACGCTTCGTCCGCGACAGTGTCGCCGTGCTGGGGCCACAGACCCGCCGACGGGACTATGCGGCAGCACTCGCAGCCTTGTTCGAGAAGACCAAAACTGCCGCGCATTGATCATTGAAAGGGGAGTAGGGCCTTTGTCGATCGGGAAGGTAGCAGCACTTGGGTTCATAGCGTTGCTGTTTGCGGGCGGCTTTCTGTTCATCGTCATCAACAAGGGAACGAATATTCGCGCGCAGGCGCCGAAGCCGGCGGCAGCTCTCACATCGTTCGATGGCAAGCTTGACGTCCAATCAATCGACGATCTGCGGGTCGCCAGCCGCAAGATCGTGCTGTGCGGCGTCGCATTTGCCAAGCCCCCGTCAATGCGGGTCATGGTCACCGAGTCCATGCGCCGGGACTATCAAGGACTCGCATTGACATGCAAACCCGTAGGCTTGGGGACACCGTGCGACGGCAATGTCGCGCCGAAATTCCGTGACGCCGTCGTCGTGCAGTGCCTCACCTCCGACGGCACGGATCTGGCTGCAAAGCTCGTCGAGGCAGGCATTCTGTGCGGGCAGCCCGCGCAGGCGGGCTCGACCTACAAGTCTTGCGCGCCAGGCTCGTAGTTCTTGCCTCGAATGGAAGAAGGCCGGCTGGATAGCAAATCTCCACTTTGCAACGAAGTGGTCTGGCTGTTCTTTCAGCTCCACAGGCGGCGACAGTATCCTACTGCTGGCGGAAACAGTACGGCCCTGGAAAACTGCTATGCCTACAACTGCGGCGAAGGTGAAGTCGGCTTCAGTATCGGCGGTCACGCCACGGTCATTGAGTGTCTTGCCTGTGATAAAATTACAGGTAAAAATTATATTTTTCGCTTGGTGGCGATCCTTTTTACCGGCACAACTGCCTGGCTATGGTCGCCCGCGCTACTGGAACCTTTGTCACAGCAATCGAGATCTTGAGCGGAACCGGGTGCAACGTCTGGATACGTGGCAACACCCGTTTTACAACCAAGGGGGCGACCCGAAGCGGCAATTCTTATATTCAACGTACCGGCGGTTCGTTCCTCGTTGAGAACAACTCCAATACGACGACAGGGGCGTTCCCGGACTTCTATAATACATCTTCGCTGCTTACCGACATCGATATCGAGTAAGCGCTGTTGTGGGGCCCCGCCCCCAAAGGGGGGCCCCCAAAGCCCGGTCACACTTTTTAACAGAGCCTGAAATAGTGTCCCACAAAACGGGCTGTGAGGTATTAACAAATCAGAGCC
>NZ_JAMYSY010000019.1:0-112432 GCF_040322175.1 Mesorhizobium sp. M0185
GGTATAGCCGGTCATGGCTGAAGGGTAGCTGGCACAGTTGCGGATACAAGCGCCGTTCTGAGCCGCTGTATTCTTCGGCTGACGTGACGGCATGGATCCCAGGGTCTCCGCGACGTCGCTTCGCTCCTGCTCCGCCCTGGGATGACGAAGGCGCAGTGATATTCGGCTAATCTCGAAGATATTCGACTTGCCGCTGAAGAGAACCATCGACGCTTGCGTCCGATTGGCCTTCAGCCTGTCGGGCGGGACATCATTATAAAAAACCCGGCTTCGCGCCGGGTTTTTCCAAACGCTAGCAAGACAGCCGCGCTCAGCTCACCTTGACCTTGGCGGCGGCAGCCTGGTCTTCGGCCAACTTCTGCTGGAACATCTGCGCGAAATCGATCGGGTCTAGCATCAGCGGCGGGAAGCCGCCATTGCGTGTTGCCTCGGCGATGATCTGCCGGGCGAACGGGAACAGCAGCCGCGGGCATTCGATGAACAGGATCGGCAGCATGTGCTCCTGCGGGAAGCCGCTGATGGAGAAGACGCCGCCATAGACCAGCTCGACGTTGAACAGCACTTCCTGGTCGAACGACGCTTTGGCGTTCAGCGTCAAATTGACGTCGAACTGCTTGTCCGAAAGCGGATTGGCGTTGACGTTGACGTTGATGGCGATGCCCGGAGCCTTGTCGCGGCCGCGCAACGAGTTCGGTGCGCCGGGGCTTTCGAAGGACAGGTCCTTCACATATTGCGCAAGCACGTTGAGCGAAGGCTGCGCCGCATTTCCATTACCGTTGGCTGCGCCGGTCGGCGCGTCGTCGTTGCTGGCCATAAGCTGTGGTCCTTTTGCCTGGGCAGCGTTGCTGACCGGATTGAAATTCGGGCGTTCGCTATCATGACCGGCCCGACAAGACAAGTTTGCAAAAGACGCCGGTTGCCTTGCAGCTACTCGTCCTTGAGGCGGCGCCAGGGAGAACCCGGTCCGCGCGTATGGTCGTCGGCCCGCGAATAGTCGCCGTCGTCGAGATCGATGGTCTTGCCGCGTTGCCTTGCCCGCAAACCACTGCTGAAATCGGTTGCCAGCACGATGCGGCCTTTCAGCATCCGCCAGGCAAGATCGCGCACCGGCGGCAGGAACAGCAGAAGGCCGAAAATATCCGAGATGAAGCCGGGGATGATCAAAAGGATCGCGGCCAGCACGATCATGGCGCCATGCGCAAGCTGGCCGCTCGGATCACGCCCGGCATCCATTTCGGCACGTACCCTGGCCATCACGCCAAAACCCTGGTGCCGCAGCAGCAGGGCGCCGGCGACACTCGAGGCCAGCACCAAGCCGACTGTCGCCAGCGCGCCGACCTGGCGGCCGACAATAACGAAACCGGCTATCTCCAGCAGCGGAAGCGCGAGAATGAACAGGGGAAGCAGCGAAATACGCAAATCTTGACCGATCGTTTTCGATGTTTTGCCGGCCGGCGAGCAATCGCCGCTGGCACCAGAGCTGTTAGATAGGTATGGCTGCCTTTGATTTGAATGATTGCGCCATGCGTTCTATATGCTTTGGATACTGAACGCTATGTGATCGCGGCCCTTGCTTGGCCGCTGGTCCGGCCAAAGCAGGGATTGATTGGCGCAAGATATGGGCTTCTTCGACTTCGGCACGATTTTCTTTCTGATTGCGGCGGTGGTGATCTTCTTCCAGCTGCGCAACGTGCTTGGCCGACGCACGGGCAACGAGCGCCCACCCTTCGATCCATATACGGCAGCGCGCAAAAACGACAAGGATGCCGCCCAGAAACCCGAGAACGTGGTTTCGCTGCCGCGCAAGCGGCTGGCGGGAGAGCCGGCCGCCGATGCCTATGTGGCGATCGATGCCTTTGCCAAGCCGGACACCGATCTCAACCGGGGCCTGCGGGCGATCAAGGACAATGATCCGACCTTCGACCCGAAGACCTTCGTCGACGGCGCCAAGATCGCCTACGAGATGATCGTCATGGCCTACGCCGATGGCGACCGCAAAACGCTGAAGAACCTTTTGTCGCGCGAGGTCTATGACGGCTTCGTCGCGGCCATCGGTGACCGTGAGGCGAAAGCCGAAAAGATCCAGTCCTCCTTCGTCGGCATCGACAAGGCCGACATCGTTTCGGCCGAGATGAAGGGCAGCGAGGCGCACATCACGCTGCGCATCGTCAGCGAACTGATTTCGGCGACCCGCGACAAGGCCGGCGCCGTCATCGACGGCGATCCCGAAACCGTCGCCGAGGTCAAGGATGTCTGGACCTTCGCTCGTGACGCGCGCTCGCGCGATCCGAACTGGAAGCTCGTCGCCACCGAAGAAGAAGACTGAACTGGACGGCGGCGGAGGCTGTCGTGTCGCTTTCTCGAGCCTTCAGCGAAAAATCCTTTGGCGAATTGCCGGGCTGGGGCGAGGACGACCATTTCCCTGCCTTTGAGGCCTTTCGCCGCTCGGCCTTTCATATCCTGACCAAACCCTACCGCTCCGGCGCGCTCGGCGTCGATTACAATGGCTTTGCCGACGCCTATGCCGAAGCGCGCACCGTTTCGCCGGCGAATCGGTTGCAGGCCCGAAGCTTTTTCGAGCGCCACTTCGTGCCGGCCCGTATCGATGCCGAAGATGGTGGTCCGGGCCTGGTCACCGGCTTTTACGAGCCGGAGGTCGAAGCCTCGCCGGTACGCACGCAACGGTTTTCGGTGCCGTTGCTGTCGCGCCCGGCCGATCTTGTCGACGTCGACGACGGCAATCGTCCTTCCGGCATGGATCCTTATCTCGCCTTCGCACGTGCGGCGCCGAACGGCCCGGTCGAATATTTCGACCGCGGCGAGATCGAATGCGGCGCGCTTGCCGGAAAAAGGCTGGAAATCGCCTGGCTCGCCGATAAGGTCGACGCCTTCTTCATCCACGTGCAGGGTGCGGCGCGGCTCAAGATGACCGACGGCAGGCTTCGCCGCATCACCTATGCCGCCAAATCCGGCCAGCGCTTTACCGGACCGGGCAAGATCTTGAGCGAGGAAGGCGAGATCCCGCTGCAGAAAGTGACGATGCAGTCGATCCGTGCCTGGTTCAAGGCGCATCCGGAACGCGTCGACGAGATCCTTTGGCGCAACCGCTCCTACATTTTCTTCCGCGAGATGGGCGTCGACGACCCAGAGCTCGGCCCGATCGCTGCCGCCAAGGTGGCGCTGACACCCGGCCGCTCGATCGCCGTCGACCGGCTGCTGCACACGTTCGGCACGCCCTTCCATATCGATGCACCGTCGCTGACCGTCTTCGACGGAAAACCGTTCCGGCGGCTGATGATCGCGCAGGACACCGGCTCGGCGATCACCGGGCCGGCTCGCGGTGATCTGTTTGCCGGGTCGGGCGATGCGGCCGGCGAGATCGCCGGCGTTATCCGCAACGCCGCAGATTTTTATGCGCTGATCCCCCGGTCGCTGGTTTCAGGAGCAGGCCGATGACCCGGCGCATCGACAGGCTGAGCGAGGACGACCGGGTGCTGTGGAACCTGGTGGCGCGCACGGCAAAGCCGCTCAAGGGCAAAACCGCCGTCGAAATTCCGCACGTTGGGCCGGAGATCGACGAGACCAGGCAGCCGCCGCCGGCACAGGTCGCGGGCAATGCTGCCACGGCCGCAAAGCAGAAGGCGCAGCATGTCTCCCACGCACTCGACGAACCGACGCTGGACAAGCTGTCGAAGGGCCGGCTGCCGATCGAAGGCCGCGTCGACCTGCATGGCCTGACCCAGGACGAAGCCTATTCGCTGCTGTTTTCCTTTCTGCACCGGGCGCATGCCGGCGGCATCCGCTATGTCCTGGTGATCACCGGCAAGGGTTCCTCGTCGGGCGGCGATGGCGTCTTGCGGCGCGCCGTGCCGTCATGGCTGTCGACACCCGCCTTCCGGCCCCTCGTCTCCAGCCACGACCATGCCGCCCGCAAACATGGCGGCTCGGGTGCGCTCTATATCCGCTTGCGGCGGGCGCGCTCATGAGGACATGCCCATGAGGGACGCACCTATGAGGATGCACCCATGAAGGTGCGCTTGTGACCCCATTCGGCGAAAAGCTTCGCGTGCTGCGAAACGAGCGCGGCGTCAGCCAGAAGGACATGGCCAAGGCGATCGGCGTCAGCGCAGCCTATCTCTCGGCGCTGGAACATGGCCGCCGCGGTGCGCCGAGCTGGACGCTGATCCAGAAGATCATCGGCTATTTCAACATCATTTGGGATGACGCCGAGGAACTGGCGCGGCTGGCCGAAACCTCGCATCCGCGCGTCAAGCTCGACACGTCGGGCCTTAGCCCGGCGGCGACCGAGCTTGCCAATCTCCTGGCCGACAACATTGAAAAGCTCGACGACGCCGAGCTTCGCCGCATCATTGCGTCGATCCGCGCCGCGCTGGCACGGCCGAAATGAGTTGCTTGGTTACTGGACCGAGCCGACCAGCACCTGCTGGCCGCCGCGGATCGAGACCCAGCGGCCGGTATTGTCGATCGCCTGCCGCTTGAGGAAACGATAGCCGGTCTGGTCCCAGGAACGGACCTGGTCGGTCAGATTGTCGAGGATGTAGTCGCCCTTGTCGGTGCGCACCGTCAGCACGGCGTGGCCCTCACCGTCGGGCTTGCGCACGACAGTCATCAGCAGATCGGCAAACGAGACGCCAAGCCGGTTCAGCTCACGGCGCTTTTCCAGGACATAGTCCTCGCAATCGCCAACGCCCTTGTCGGGATAGGCCCAGACCTCATCCTTGCCGTAGATGTCGAAGTCGCTCTCCGGCTTGACGGCGGCGTTGACCTTTGCCGTGACGCTGAGCAGCTTGCGCCACAGCGAGCCTGTCAGGCTGGCGGGCGACAGATCCTTCGGGCGGATCGAGCATTCGGACGCGTAGCTCTTGCAGAAATCATAATGGCCGATCGGCTGCGAGGTCGGGCCACCTGTTATCATTGGGCTGGCTGCCGAGGCCGAACCGGCCCAACCTGCCGCCACAGTAAGTCCAGCCAGCGCGCACAGGCGCAGCGTTCTCGCCATTGGTGAGGAAATCATTGTCCCCGCTTGTCCCTTGTTGTTAACGAAACGTTAAGGGGTATTTACAGTCCGTGTCAATTATGAGGATGGATTGATTTTGCGGCATGGTTACCCGCGTGGCGCCAACGCGACTATTGTGCAACAGCTCGGATGGACTACACCGATTCCAACCGGTAATTTTAGCGTTGGCCGACCTGATGCGAGGTCGCGGGCGCGGCATCATCGCTGGTCGCCTATTTCTTGCCGGTCCGGACCAGTTTCGGCTTCACCGCAACGCGGTTCTGACGGCCATAGCTGGTAATGAAATCAACGATGCGCGGCACGATTTCGGAGCGGAAGCGCGAGCCGTTGAACACACCATAATGGCCGACCGCCGGCTGCATGTAATGGGCGTGCCTGTCGGCCGGGATGTTGATGCACAGGTCGTGCGCAGCCTTGGTCTGGCCGAGGCCGGAGATGTCGTCGTTCTCGCCCTCGACCGTGAACAGGGCGACATTGCGGATCGCCGAAGGGTCGACCGCCACGCCGCGATGCGTCATCGTGCCCTTGGGCAAGGCCTGGCGGACAAACACGGTGTCGACGGTCTGCAGGTAGAATTCCGCCGTCAGATCCATCACCGCCAGATATTCATCGTAGAACTCGCGGTGCTTCTCGGCATTGTCGCCGTCATGCTTCACCAGATGCATGAAAAAGTCCTTGTGGGCGATGATGTGGCGGTCGAGGTTCATGCTCATGAACCCCGAAAGCTGCAGGAAGCCAGGATAGACCTCGCGGCCGAAGCCCGGCACCGGCCAGGGCGCGCGCATGATGACGTTGTCGCGGAACCAGTCGATGCCCTTTTCTTGCGCCAGCAGATTGACCGCCGTCGGATTGCGGCGCGTGTCGATCGGCCCGCCCATCAGCGTCATCGTCGAGGGCACGAACGGATCACCCTTGGCTTCCATCAGCGCCGCCGCCGCCAGCACCGGCACCGAAGGCTGGCACACCGCCATCACATGGGTGTCGGGACCCAGCGCATGCAGCATGTCGACGATGTAGTCGATATAGTCGTCAAGATCGAAGCTGCCGTCGGCCAGCGGCACCATGCGGGCGTCGACCCAGTCGGTGATATGCACGTCGGCATAGGGCAGCATCGCCTCAACCGTGCCGCGCAGCAGCGTCGCGTAGTGGCCAGACATCGGCGCGACGATCAACAGTTTCGGATCCGGTCGGCGCCCAGCAGGAACCGCCCGCTCGAAACGGACCAGGTTGCAGAACGGCCGCGACCAGACGGTATGTTCGCTGACCTCGACGGTTTTCCAGTCGACCACGGTCTTGGTCAGGCCGAATTGCGGCTTGCCGTAGCGGCGCGTCGTGCGCTCGAACAGTTCGGCCGTTGCCGCAACCGAGCGACCCCAGGACGTGTGTGAGACCGGGTTGAGCGGATTGGAGTAGAACAGGCGCACCGCATCGGCATAGAGGCGCGCCGGCTGCAAGGCGGCGTGGTTCAGTTCGTAGAGCTGGTAGAACATCGAGAACCCCGCTGCCGACTGCGATCGAAGGGCCGACGAGCAGCGCCGAGCCTTGAATGCCTTGCGGGGAAGTTAGCAACAATCTGCTGCGATGCAATACGTCAACTTGAGTGATTTAGGCTCGTTCTTTCGTCCAAGGCATTGAGAATCCGCCTGGAACGGCAACAGCCGGCTCAATGTGCACCTGCGAAGGCCTGGCATGCAGCACGGCTATTGGGGACGAGCGTCGGAGGCGGTGTCCGGCCGTGGCGGCCGTTAGACCCGTGCCATGCAGACGGCCGTATGGCCCGAGCTGATGAAGCCAAGCTGACTGGCGGCGCCCTTCGACAGATCGAGCATCCGCCCCTTGATGAACGGGCCGCGGTCGTTGATGCGCACGACGACACTGCGGCCATTGTTGCGATTGGTCACCTTCAGCTTGGTGCCGAACGGCAGGCTGCGGTGCGCGGCGGTCAGCGCCGACGGGTTCATGCGTTCGCTGGAAGCGGTTCTGGAATGCAGTGAGTACCAGGAGGCACGGCCGCACTGCGCGGCGGCGCTGGCAGTGGATGCGCCGACCATCAGGCCAGCCGCGATCGTGGCCGCGACAAGCGCGGTCTGGTTGCTTTTGTTCATGTGTTGGGGACTGGCTCCGTTGACAGACCCGCAGCGGTTAGGGACGAATGAGGCAGCAAATGCGGCAATGATCTGTCGGTTCCATGGCAATGTTACACGTTTGGAGTCGACGCGAAACAATTTGTCAGAGATTTCCCGCAGCGCGGCACAGCTTCCTTGATGATCTTTCCACCGATCTCCGCATGTCTTGCGCAGGATCAGAGGTTAGCATCTAAGTAGAAGTTGGCGTGATTGGGCTGCTTCTTTTAGCTGTTCCATTTCGGCCGGAATGCGGCTGATGATCGACTTGGAGAGGAGTTCTAGCGATGAGATTGATCAAAAATCTGCTGGCCTTGATTGTGCTCGCCATCGGCGTGCTGTGGTCATTGCAAGGCATCGGTTGGGTCCAGGGCAGCTTCATGACCGGCCAGTCGCAATGGCTCTATGCCGGCATCGTGACCGTGCTGGTCGGCTTGGTCGGCCTGGCCTGGACAAACCGCTCGCGTGGTTGAACAGGCGTCGATCCTCAGGCGCCCGCCGGAGCAGCACACAGCGGACCCGTGGCGGCCGCTCACCGCGACCAGTACTGCCAGCCCCAGTAGAAACTTTCGTCGCGCGGCGGCAGGCGGTTGCGCTCGGCGTCCAGATGCACCGGTGTCGGCGTTTTGCGTTCGTCTTCAGGCGGCTGTTTGTCTCCGGCCTTGATCAGGCGGAGCCAATGGCCGAAATGCGCAAACAGTACAGCGGTGGAATGGGGCATCGTCACGTCTCCGGTCCGGTTACTCCCGCCCCGCCCACGGGACGAGCACCCACTCGATCCTGCGGATGATGAATTCGAGCACGAAGGCAATGGCCGCGATCACCAGTATGCCCATCACTACCACGTCGGTGACGAGGAACTGGGCAGCGGACTGGATCATGAATCCGAGCCCGCGCGTCGCGGCCACCAGCTCGGCGGCGACCAGCGTCGACCAGCCGGCGCCAAGCGCGATGCGCAGCCCCGTCAGGATCGAGGGCAGCGCGCTGGGCAGGATGACGTGCCAGATCACCTGGCGCTGCGTGGCGCCAAGCGAGCGCGCTGCATTGATGCGCTCCTGCGAGACGCCGCGAACACCCGATGCCGTCGACAGCGCAACCGGCGCCAGCATGGCAATGGCAATCACCAGGATCTTGGACGGCTCGCCAATGCCGAACCAGATAATGATCAGCGGCAGATAGGCGAGCGGCGGGATCGGCCGCAGGAATTCGAGCAGCGGATCGAAGATGCCGCGCCCGATCGTGCTGATGCCGATAGCCAGCCCGATGGGAACGCCGACGAAAACGGCCGCGATCAGCGCCGCAAACACCCGCCACAGGCTGGCGGCGATATGCTGGAGCAGCGTCGCGTCGACAAAGCCGTCACGGGCGACGACGACAAATTTGTTCCAGACTGCCACAGGCGACGGCAGGAAAACCGGCGACACCAATTGCAGACGGGCCGATGCCGTCCACGCCGCCAGCATCATCAGAATGGTGATCGCGCTAACCACGCGGGCCGAAACGCGGCTGCGTCTCGGCCGCGGCCGCGACCATGGCACCGACAGCGCGTCGGCTCCGTCGTCGACCTTGCGCTGCGGCCGCTCGGTATAGGAGGTAACGGTCATGCTGCCTCCCCTTCGAAGATCGCGTCGGTCAGCTCGCCGCGCGCTGCGGCGAAGGCGGGATCGGCCTTGATGCTGCGAATGGCCTCGCCGGCTGCATAGCGCCGGCTGAAGCCGGTCTCGAAGCTCCACACCACCCGGCCAGGGCCGGGAGCGAGCACAATGATACGGGTTGCCAGCACCAGGGCTTCCTCGATGCCGTGCGTGACCATCAGCACGCCGACCTGGCTTGCCGTCCACAGATCGAGCAGCGTTGTCTGCATGCGTTCGCGTGTCAGCGCATCGAGCGCGCCCAGCGGCTCGTCGAGCAGCAGGAATTGCGGCTCGGCCGCCAGCGCCCGGGCCAGGCCGACCCGCTGGCGCATGCCGCCGGAAAGCTCCCAGATGCGCTTGTCGCCGGCGCCGTCGAGCTTCACCAGCGCCAGAAGCTTGTCGGCGCGCCGCGCCCGTTCAGCCGCCCTGACACCGCGCAGCCTGAGCGCAAAGGCGACATTTTCCCGCGCGGTCAGCCACGGAAACAGCGCGTCGTTCTGGAACACGACGGCGCGCTCAGAGCTTGGCGCCGTGATCGGCCTGCCGCCAATCGTGGCGCGTCCGCGCACAGGCTGGACCAGGCCCGCAGCGACATTGAGCAACGACGTCTTGCCGCAGCCGGAGCGGCCGACCAGGACGACGAAGTCATCCTTGGCGATCTCAATCGACACATTTTCGACCGCCGGCGCCGGCTGACCGTCATAGTGGACCGAGACCTTGTCGAGCACGAGATGCGTCATGGGAACCTCGCCGATATTCCGAATCTGTCTGCCCCGAAGCCGCTCCTCGCAAGCGGTTCGGGGCAGGGAGCACGCGGCGTCAGGGAAGGAGAACCGCGCGCGTTGGCGTCAGTTCGAGGCAAGCGCTTCGCTGACATATTTCGACGACACGTATTCCGAATAATCCGGCAGCACGGCGTCGATCTTGCCCTGCTCCTTGAGGAAGGCCGATGTCGCCTCGACCGCTTTGACCGTGCCGCCACCGAGGAACTTGTCCGAGGCTTGCTCCTCGAGCGTCGGGAAGACATAGCCCCTCAATAGTTGCGGCACGTCCTCCAGCTTGGCCCCGGTGATCGTGGCGATCTTCGCCGCTTGCGGCGACGTCACCGACCAGGCGTCCGGCTTGGCCAGGAACTCGGCATAGGCCGCGCCCGTTACTTTGACGAAGTCGCGCACCGCTTCCGGGTTCCTTTCGGCGAAGTCGGTGCGCACGATCCAGGCGTCGAAGGTCGGCGCGCCCCAGGCGGCGACCTGGGAGGAATCCAGCACGACCTTGCCCGTCGTCTTGATCTGGCCGAGTGCCGGATCCCATACATAGGCGGCGTCGATGTCGCCGCGCGCCCATGCCGCCGCGATCTCCGGTGGCCGCAGATTGAGAATATCGACCCACTTCGGGTCGACACCCTCATGCTTCAGCGCGGCAAGCAGGCTGTAATGCGTCGTCGAAACGAAGGGCACCGCCACCTTCTTGCCGGCAAGGTCGGCGGCCTTCTCGATGCCGGCGCCGTTGCGGGCGACAAGGGCCTCGGATTCGCCGATCAGCCCGACAACGAAGATTGTCTGGATTGGAAGCTCGCGGCTCGCCGCCGCCGCCAGCGGGCTCGAGCCGACATAACCGATGTCGACCGAACCGGAAGCGATCGCCGCGATCACGTCGGCGCCGGAATCGAATTTCCGCCAGTCGATTGTCGCCTTGGTCGCGCTCTCATAGGCGCCGTCGGCCTGCGGCACCTTCGAGGGTTCGACCACCGTCTGGTAGCCGATAGTGATCTTGAGGTCCCGCGCATCGGCCGGGCCGAGGAAGGCGGCGCCCGCCAGAGCCGCCGAGGACAAGAGAACGATACGTCGCGAAATGGTGGACATGAAAGGCTCCTGGAAACGAGAAAAACCCGGATTGCGTTTCATAGTCATCTAACTCTATCGTTCTTGTAGAGTTAAATCCTTCCAATCGGTGCGGTCTTGTTAGAAAAAGTCATCTGGCTATGGCAGTTCCCGCGCTTCTGGGTGACGGCCCGGGTGAGAACCATCGTCCTTGCCCGAGAACCTCTTCCACGTCGTCCATGCGCGCAACAACGATTTTCCCGTTTTCGCCCCTGCATCGGCAAATCCATGCTGTGGATGGCCAGGAAATTGGAATCAAGTTCCCTGTGTTCGCGGTTAAGTCTAGTATCCTTATCGACATTGAAGGATTGGAGAGGACGATGAGCGACGCCACCCTCCTTGTTGCCGCGCGCGGCATGCTTTGGCCTTCAAATTCAGGGGCAGAAGCTGCTGTCGGTATTCTCGCCGATCGGGACATTCCTGCCGCCGGCCCGTTTGCCGGTGCGCCATTCGCGGCGGCTTCTGTGCTTCCAAGAGCACAAGCCCCGGCCAAAATGGCCATTGCGGCGTGAAAACGAAGCAAAATCAACGTTTCTCGGCTTGTATATCATGTCACTAGAATTTATCTGTAGTGACAGCTTGGACGCGGCGGGGAGGCACGCCAGGCGTTTCGCAACCGGTGGCCTTGCGTCATCGCATGACAGAGAAACGTGCGGGTTATGCTCACGAAAAAAGGTAAATACGGCCTCAAGGCGCTCGTCCATCTGGCGCGCCTGCCGGTTGGACAGCTCGCCTTCGTCAACGACATCGCCACAGGAAACAATATTCCGAAGAAGTTCCTCGATGCCATTCTTGGCGAATTGCGCAATGCCGGTTTCGTTCAGAGCCGCAAGGGCAAGGAGGGCGGCTACCGGCTGGCACGCCCGGCGGACGAGATCAAGGTCGGCCACGTCGTGCGCGTGCTCGACGGACCGCTTGCCCCCATTCCTTGCGCCAGCCGCACCCAGTATCAGCGCTGCGAAGACTGCAACGAGGCGACATGCCAAGTCCGACACCTGATGCTCGAGGTCCGGCAGGCCATCGCCGAGGTGCTGGACCAGCGCAGCCTCGCCGAAATGCGCGACATCGCCGGCGACGAGGATTTTTCGGCGGCATTGAAAATCCAGGCCTGAACCAATCTCTCCTGAGCTGGCGACGATCGCCAGGACAGCTGGTTTGCGTATGACCGGGCGCGCTACGCCAAGTTCGATCATCATTGTCGGCGGCGGTGCCAGCGGCGTCGTGCTTGCCGCGCATCTGCTGAAGTCGCCCAATCCCGATCTACGTGTCAGCCTGATCGAAAAACGCCCGCATTTTGGGCAAGGCATGGCCTATTCAACCCTGCTGTCGGCGCACGTGCTGAATGTCAGCGCGTCGGGCATGAGCGCCTATGCCGACGATCCCGGCAATTTCTCGCGCTGGCTGCTTGAACGCGGCCTGGCAACGCCGGAACAGGCGCCGGTCTATGCGCCGCGCAGCGTCTACGCCCGCTATCTCAAGGAGTTGCTCGACGAGCTCGAGGCGCGTGAGCAGCAGACGGGCCGGCTGCGCCTGATCCGCGAGGAGAGCCTGTCGATCTCGCCGACCGCGTCAGGTGTCGAAGTGGCGCTGGCCAACGGCACCAGCGTGGTTGCGCATCTTGCCGTGCTCGCCACCGGCCACGACGAAGAGCCGGGGGCGGGGCAGGGGCATGCGATCAGGATGGGATCCGACGCGGACACTGCGCTCGACCCCGAAGCCCGAGTCCTGGTGCTGGGCACGGGCTTGAGCATGGTCGATGCCTTCCTGTCGCTCGAGCAGCGCGGCCACCGCGGCGCGATCGTCGCGGTGTCTCGGCGCGGCCTGCTGCCTTCGCCGCATCGCAAGGGCAATCCGATCAAGCTCGACGTTGCCGACATTCCGCTCGGCACCCAGCTTTCCTATTTCGTCGGCTGGTTCCGCGACCTGATCCGGGAAAACCAGAAGGCCGGCATCGACTGGCGCGACGTCGTCGACGGTCTGAGACCCTTCAACCAGAAGATCTGGCAGAACTGGCCGTCCTCGGCCAAGCGCCGCTTCGTCGAGCACACCAAGGCCTGGTGGGACATCCACCGCCATCGCATGGCGCCGGAAGTCTACGCCCGCGTTGCCGAGGCGGTGCAAGCGGGCCGCATCCGCCTTGTCGCCGGGCGCGTCGTCGAGATCGCCGCCGGCGACGGTTTCAGCGTACAGGTCCAGTCGCGCCACACGCAGCACCTCGAAAGGTTCGACTTTGCTCGCATCTATGATTGCACAGGCATCGCCAGGGACATCTCGACCACCTCGAACAGCGTGGTGCGGTCGCTGGTCGAGCGTGGGCTGGCACGGCCGGATCCGCTGCGCCTCGGCCTCGACGTGACCGCGAACTGCGAGGTCATCGCCGGCGACGGCACGGTATCCGCCAAGATCCTCGCCGTCGGGCCACTGACGCGCGGCACCTTCTTCGAAATCGACGCCATTCCCGATATTCGCGTGCAGTGCGCGCGGCTGAGCAAGCGCTTGCTCGGATGAGGGCGCCTCTGTCTTGACGCGATCTCGGATGCAAGACCGCTGCCGTCGGGTGAAAAGATCTCGACCGCATAGCCGCGTTCGGTGAAGGCGAACCAGGGGTGCGGGAGCTCGCTCCACCAGAAGCCGACCAGCCAGCCCGTGGTGGTCGAGACAGCCAGGCGATGACGCCACACGTTTCGGCCGTCTCGCATTGAGGATTGGTGTCGCGCACGCTCGTCTTCGTTCTCCTCCATGGATTTTGTAGTCGGCGAGGCCGTGAGCCGCGACCCTGGCCAGATGACCGGGCAAATTCTGCTTCCGTTGTCACCGTGCCTTGCCTAGCATTGGCGCATGACCCAACGCGGAAGACTGTACGGCTGTCCGGTCGAGTTCGCGCTCGACGCGCTCGGCGGCAAATGGAAGACGGTGATCCTGGCGCGCATCAAGGAACAGCCGATGCGCTATTCCGACCTGCGCCGGCTGATCCCCTCACTCTCGGACAAGATGCTGACGCAGCGCCTGGCCGAGCTTGTCGAGATTGGCTTCGTCACGCTCGAGACGTCGCCCGACGGCAAGGGACGCTATGCCTTGACCGGGCGCGGTGAAGATCTCGCCGCCACGCTCCAGGCGCTCTACGACTGGGGCAGCGTGCATGGCCGCGCCGAGGGTGTGCGCTTTCGCACCGACAGCGCAGCCACCACCTAGATCAATTCCGGGAAAAGCGCGGAGCGGTTTTCCGTCCGCAATTGCGTGAAGACAAAGCGATGGAGCGGTTCGGCGTTTGCGTGAAACGGTGAATTCGCTCCAGCAAGCCGACTGCCCTCAACCCGCACCGGCAAGCGCGCTGCAGAAGCTTGCGACGTCGGTGACGACGGCTTCGCCGAGGAAGCGTAGCGTCGCCATCGAGCGGTCGCGCGCTTCGCGGTTGCCGAAGCCACAGGCATCCTCGATTACCACGGCGACAAAGCCATTGTCGGTCGCCTGGCGAACGGTCGGCTCGATGCCGATCTCCATGGCGATGCCTGCGAGCGCTATCGTGCGCACGCCGCAATCGCGCAAGGCAAAGCCGAGCGCGGTGGAATCGAACGCCGACATCGTGAGCTTGTCGAATACCGCCTCGTCCGCGCGGGGCTCCAGCTCGGGCACGATCCGCGTCGCTTCGGCGTCGCGCGGGAACCACGGCTCGACCGTGTCGGGGCTGTCGCGCCGCTGCCAGGCCATGGCGGTGCGCAGCTGCGTCGCGCCCATCCATTTGCGCGGCAGCGACAGATGGCGCGTGAACGCCACCCGCATTCCGGCCCCGCGCGCCGCTTCCAGCACCGTGCCGGTGCGCTCGACGAGGGTGGCGGCTCCGGCCACCTGGCGACAGATGCCGACCTGCATGTCGTAGACCACCAGCGCCGTGCGGCGCGGATCGCACCACTCAGCCAGGCCGGCCGGGATTTCGATCCCGTCGCTCGCCCGGATCATGCCGCAGTCCGGTCCCATGGCTTGGCGATATCGACGGTCGGGTCGAACAGGAATTCCAGCGGCAATGGCGCGTCGAAGGCGATGAAGTGCCATTCCAGCAGCCCGGCCTTGGACAGCGGGAAGTCCTCGGTGTATCGCCTCGCTTCCGCGACGCTGTCGAGCTCGAAGACGATGATGACGCCGCCAATATCGCCGCGCGCATAATTCTCGCGCACGATCCCCGCCTTCCAGAGCCGCCAGACATTCGACACTTCGTCGCGCAGATAAGGCCGCAAATCGTCGAGCGTGACGCCGGGCTTGAAATTGTCATAGGCAAGAATCTTCATCGGCCGTTCCTTGAATTGCTGTTCGCCCAACGTCGGCTAGCATGGCGGAATCGGCGGCCGCAACGAACGAGATGGTGCGTTTAGTCCCAGGCAGGTTCTGCAAATCCTTTGCCCTACCTAGAGGCCCCGCCCGGCGAAGCGTTCGCGAAATTCCATTCCCCTGCTGGCGGCCGGATTGGCACGATCTATCTTCTTTCCAACTGCAAACGGTTGGAAAAGACGGTAGGTTGCCGTCTTCCAGGGCGGTTGCTCATTCTGGCAGCGGAGCATCTGACATGAGCAAGCACAAGATCGTGGCACCGGATGATGCATCGTCCCGCCTGCGCCCGCCCTATGCCTCGGTTCTCGACCTGATCGGGCAGACGCCGGTCGTCGAGCTGACCAAATTCGACATCGGCAAGTGCCGGCTGTTCATCAAGCTCGAAAGCCAGAATCCCGGCGGCTCGATCAAGGACCGCATCGCGCTGTCGATGATTGCCGCCGCCGAAAAACAGGGCAAACTGAAACGCGGCGGGACGATCGTGGAGGCGACCGCCGGCAATACCGGTCTTGGTCTCGCCCAGGTCGGCATCCCCAAGGGCTACCGCATCATCCTCGTCGTCCCCGACAAGATGTCGCGCGAAAAGATCCAGCATCTGCGGGCGCTCGGCGCGGAGGTGCGGATGACGCGTTCCGATGTCGGCAAGGGCCATGCCGAATATTATCAGGACATGGCCGAAAAGATCGCGGCCGAGTTGCCCGGCGCCTTCTATGCCAACCAGTTTGCCAATCCGGCCAATCCGCTGGCTCATGAAACCACGACCGGACCGGAAATCTTCCAACAGCTCGAAGGCGACGTCGATGCAGTTGTCGTCGGTGTCGGCTCCGGCGGCACGCTGACCGGGCTTGGCCGCTATTTCGCAAAGGTCTCGCCGAAGACCGAGATGATTTTGGCCGATCCGGTCGGCTCGGTGCTGGCGCCGTTGATCAAGACCGGCAAGATGATAGAGGCCGGGAGCTGGACCGTCGAAGGTATCGGCGAGGATTTCGTGCCGCCCAATGCCGATCTGTCGCTGGTCAGGAAGGCCTATTCCATCCCCGACAAGCAGAGCATGCTTGCGGTGCGCGACCTGCTTTCGAAGGAAGGCATTCTCGCCGGCTCGTCGTCGGGCACGCTGCTTTCGGCAGCGCTTCGCTATTGCCGCGAGCAGACCGTGCCGAAGCGCGTCGTTACCTTCGTCTGCGACAGCGGCAACAAGTACCTGTCGAAAGTCTTCGACGATTTCTGGCTGGTCGAGCAGGGCCTGGCCGAGCAGGAGCAGCATGGCGATCTGCGCGACCTGGTCATGCGCACGCTCCGCACCGGCGATGTCGTGTCCGTCGGCCCGGACGAAAGCCTGCTCAACGCCTATGGCCGCATGCGCCGATCGGATGTCTCGCAGCTGCCGGTGCTGGACGAGGGCAAGCTCGTCGGCATCATCGACGAAAGCGATATCCTCGCCAAGGTCGAAGGCCCCTATGACAGCCGCTGGGACCGCTTCAAGGCCCCGGTCAGTACGGCTATGACCTCTACCCTGCACACGCTGCAAGCCAGCCAGACGCTGGACGCGTTGCTGCCGGTCTTCGATCGCAACGAGGTCGCCATCGTCTTCGACGGCGACGAATTCATCGGCCTGATAACACGCATCGACCTGATCAACCATCTGAGGCGCGCCCGATGACCGTCAAAGCCACCGTATCGGGCAAAAACCGCCTCGCCTTTTCGACGCGCACCATCCATGGCGGCCAGAGCCACGACCCGACGACGGGCGCGGTGATGGTACCGATCTATGCCACTTCGACCTACGGTCAGCAGAGCCCGGGCGTGCACAAGGGCTTTGAATATGCCCGCAGCCAGAACCCGACCCGCTTCGCCTTCGAGCGCGCGGTGGCCGACCTCGAAAGCGGCACAGCCGCCTTCGCCTTCGCTTCGGGGCTGGCGGCGATCGCAACCATTTTCGAATTGCTCGATTCAGGCGCGCATATCGTCGCGACCGACGACATCTATGGCGGCACGTTCCGGCTGCTGGAACGGGTGCGCAAGCGCTCGGCCGATTTGCAGGTCGACTTCGTCGACTTCACCGTCCTTGCCGCGGTCGAGGCGGCGATCCGCCCGGAAACCAATATGCTCTGGGTCGAGACGCCGACCAACCCGCTGCTGCGTGTCGTCGACCTCGAAGGCGTCGCAGCACTTGCCAGGCGCAAAGGCGTGCTCTCAGTCGCCGACAACACTTTCTGCAGCCCCTATCTGCAGCGGCCGCTGGAGCTCGGCATCGACATCGTGGTCCATTCGACGACGAAATACCTCAACGGCCATTCCGACATGGTCGGCGGCGTCGCCGTAGTCGGCGACAACAAGGATCTCGCCGACCGGCTGAAATTCCTGCAGAACGCCATCGGCGCCATTTCAGGGCCGTTCGACAGTTTCCTGGCGCTGCGCGGACTGAAGACGCTGGCGCTCAGGATGGAGCGCCATTCGTCGAATGGCCAGAAGATCGCGCACTGGCTGGAAAGCCGTCCCGACATCCGCCGTGTCATCTATCCCGGCCTGCCCAGCCACCCGCAGCACGCCATCGCCAGGCGGCAGATGCACGCCTTCGGCGGCATGATCACGGTCGAGCTCGACCGCGACCTCGCCGGCACCAAACGCTTCCTCGAACATACGCAACTGTTCACGCTGGCCGAAAGCCTCGGCGGCGTCGAAAGCCTGATCGAGCACCCGGCGCTGATGACGCACGGCTCGATCCCGGCGAAAAAACGCGCCGAGATCGGGATTTCGGATTCGCTGGTGCGGTTGTCGGCCGGGATCGAGGACGGCGACGATCTGATCGCGGATCTGGATCAGGCGCTGGCGAGCTGAGCCCGGCAACAAGAACCTGCGAGACGTCGGCAGGACAGTGCCCTCTGCCCTACCCGGCATCTCGGCCACGAGGGGGGAGATTGGCCGTCATCTTGCGCTTTCGCCAACCTCCAACGCTGAAACACGGACGGGAAGGCGAAGCTGCCGATCTTCCCGCTTGTGGGGGAGATGTCCGGCAGGACAGAGGGGGCGTGAAGGATCGCCAACGAGCGGCGCTTATTCTGCATCCATATCCATGCGTCTTACATTCTATTCCGTTGACCTTGGCGCCATCTGGCAGAATTGTAGCTTCCTGATCCACCTTGCTGCCTAGCTCCGGAAGCTATGAACAACCGACAACGCAACCAACCGACGGCAAGCGATACCCCGCTCACCTTCGCCATCCTCGTCTTCCCCGGCTTTCCGATGATGGCGTTCAGTTCAGTGATCGAGCCGCTCCGCGCCGCCAACGTGCTGGCGAAGCGGGACTGCTATCGCTGGATCATCGTCGGCGCCGCCGAAGGCCCGGTGGGGGCCTCGAACGGCGTCATCATCCAGCCCGGCTTTTCCGCCCATGACGCGCCGAAGGTCGATCGCATCGTCGTCTGCTCAGGCGGCGATGCCGATCATCTCGTCGCGTACGATGCCGTGAGCTGGATCCGCAAGAGTCTGCGCGGTGGCGCCCATATCGGTGCTGTGGCGGATGCCGCCTTCTTTCTGGCGCGGGCCGGCCTACTCGACGGCCATGCCTGCACCTTGCACTGGACCAGCCAAGCCGCCTTCACCGAGGCGTTTCCGGACATCGAGCTGAGACGCGATCTCTACGTCATCGACCGCAAGCGCTTCACCTCGGCCGGTGGCGTCGGCAGCCTCGACATGATGCTGGAGATCATCACCAACGACTATGGCGCCGAGCTCGCGGCCGGCGTCGCCGAATGGTTCGTGCACAGTCCGCTGCGCTCCAGCGTCGACCGCAAGCTGATGCCGCTCAGGCTGCGGACCGGCGTGCAGAACGAACTGGTGCTGTCGGCCATCGCCATCATGGAGGATGCGGTGGAGGAGCGGCTCGGCATGGCGGAACTGGCGGGGCGACTTGGTGTCTCCTCCGATAAGCTCGAACGCAATTTCCGCTCCGAACTCAGTATCTCGCCCAACGGCTATTACCGCCGCCTGCGGCTGAAGCGTGCCGCCGACCTCTTGGCGCATTCGACGCTGATGGTGCGCGATGTCGCGCTGGCCTGCGGTTTCGCCTCGATGTCGAGCTTTGCGCGGGCGTTTCGGGAGGAGCATGGCCATGCGCCGAAGGTGATGCGGAGGCATTAGGTATTTCGGATGTTGGCGGGACAGCGCCCCCCTCTGTCCTGCCGGACATCTCCCCCACGAGGGGGGAGATTGGCAGCTTCGATGCTCCGCTCCTCCTGCGACGGTGGAAATTCACGAAAGCGGCGATGACGAGCCGATCTCCCCCTTAAGGGGGAGATGTCCGGCAGGACAGAGGGGGGCGCCGTAGAACGCTACGGAACGACTTCAAGCGGTATTTCGCACAACATCTGCGGTATCGCGCACAGCCTCTGAACGACGTATGGCTCATCTTCCCCGCTTCAGGAGGCACCCATGAGCATTGTCGTTTTTGACCCCGACAGCACCGAGGACGTCGACTTCAAAGACCGCATGCGCCACCCGGCGGCGGCGGATCCGGCCGGCGGCATGTGGCTGTCGGACACCGAGCCGTCCTTCATCGACGCCGACGCGCTGCGCAAGGGCCGGCTGGCCAGGCTGCGCGCCTGGATGCGCGAGGCCGGCTATGGCGGCATCGTTTTGTTCGACCCCTACAACCAGCGCTACGCCACCGGCTCGCGCAACATGTTCGGCTATTTCCTGCGCAACTCGACGCGCTACTTCTTCATCCCCACCGAAGGGCCGATCGTGTTGTTCGAATATCCGCAGAGCTACCATGTCTCGATGGTGCTCGACACGATCGACGAGGCGCGTCCGTCCAAGCTGGTCTGGTCATCGGTGTCAGGCCGCGACGACGAGACCGCCGGCCCGTTCGCCGATGAGATCGCCGAATTGCTCAAGGCGCATGGCGGCGGCTCGATGAAGCTCGGCCTTGACCGCTGCAGCCATCTGCAGGCACTGGCGCTGGAAAAGCGCGGCTGCGAGGTGCGGGATTGCCAGGGCGAGATTTTGGCGGTGCGCGCGGTCAAGACGCCCGAGGAAATAAAATGCCTGCAGGTGTCGATGGCTGGTGCCGAGGCTGCGGTCTATGCGGTGCGCGAGGCGATCAAGCCTGGCGTTTCCGAAAACGAGCTGTTCGCCATCATGTATGGTGAGGTGATCCGGCAAGGCGGCGAGTTCATCGAGACCCGGCTGCTGACCTCGGGCCAGCGCACCAATCCGTGGTTCAACGAGGCGAGCGGCCGCAAGATCAGGCCGGGCGAACTCTTGGCGCTCGATACCGATACGATCGGCTGCTACGGCTATTATTCGGACTTTTCGCGCACCTTCCGTTGCGGACCGGGCAAGCCGACGGATTATCAGAAGTCGCTCTACCGCATGGCGCACGACCAGGTTCAGCACAATATCGGGGTCGTCAAGCCGGGCATGGCGTTTCGCGAGATTGCCGAAAGGGCCTGGAAGATACCGGACCGCTTCGTCGACCAGCGTTATACCTCGGTCATGCACGGCGTCGGCATGCATGGCGAAACGCCGTTCATAGCGCACGCCATGGACTACGAGACCTATGGCCGCGACGGTGTCATCGTGCCCGGCATGGTGGTCAGCGTCGAAAGCTATATCGGCGAGAAGGGCGGCCGCGAGGGCGTCAAGCTGGAGGACGAGATCCTGATCACCGAGACCGGCACCGAGCTCCTGTCGCGCTTCCCCTATGAGGATGATTTCCTTGACAGGCATGTTTGAGTGTTGACAGGCAGTTTTGCATGAAAAGCCCGATCTCGATCAAGCGCGGCAAGGTGGCGGCGGTGTTCATCGATCTCCAGGAGGAGCATCGGCGGGACAAGCGCTATCTGGTCGAAGGCTATGGCGACATCCTCGCCAACGTCCAGCGGCTGCAGGAGGCGGCGCGGGCCAACAATGTGCCCCTTTACCACTGGGCCTATATCGTCGATCTCGCCACGGCGCGGCCGTTCCACCCGGTCGAGGCCAGCGGCAAGTCGGCGTTTTCCGACAAGGACGATCCGCTGACTGCGATCTGCGCGGAAGTGGGCCCGGCGACAGGCGAGATGATGCTGGTCAAGACCGATGCCAGCGCCTTCCGCGCGGGGCCTGCCGCCGAGCGGCTGAAGGCCGACGGCATCGAGTGGCTGGTCGTTGCCGGCGTCTGGACCGAGGCCTGCATCGATGCCACCGTCAAGGATGCGGTGGCGCTCGGGTTTCGAGTGCTGCTGGTCAAGGATGCCTGCGGCAGCGGCAGCACGGCGATGCACCAGACGGCCATCCTCAACCTTGCCAACCGGCTCTATGGCGGTGCCGTCACCACCACCGACGGCGCCTGCCGGCTGCTGGCAGGCGAGACGGTCGAAGCCTGGCAGGTCGAGGGCTCGGTGCCGCTGCGTTTCAGCTATGAAAACGCCGCCCGCCTCTATGCCGAGCTCTGAGCGGGATCGCGCAGCGATGGTCACCGAGGCCGATCGACCCGAAATAAAAGACCGCGGAAAATACCAGACGCTGCTCGATCCGGAGCTGTGGGCCTATATCGACCGGGTCAACGACTGGTATCCGCCCGAAATCGCTTTCATGCCGATCGAAAGGCAGCGGGCGGTCTATGACTCCATGTGCCGGGCGTTTCGCGAGCCCTATCCACCCGGCGTCAAGGCCAGCGACAGCGCGGTTCCTGCCGGCGACCGTGCGATCCCGGTCCGGCGCCACCATATGGCGGGCACGGCGCCGCAGGCAGCGGTCGTCTATTATCACGGCGGCGGCTTCGTGCTTGGCGGGCTCGACAGCCATGACGACATCTGCGCCGAGATCTGCGCCGGCACCGGTTTTGCCGTTCTGTCCGCCGACTACAGGCTGGCGCCCGAACATCTGCATCCAGCGGCCTTCGAGGATGCGCTGGCGGTGTTCGAATGGGCGGCGGCGACGGCCGGCCTGCCGACCGTGCTCTGCGGCGAAAGCGCCGGCGGCAACCTTGCCGCCGCGGTGGCGCAGGCATCGCGTAGTAACCTCCGCTGCGCGATCGGCCAGGTGCTGATCTATCCCGAGCTGGGCGGTGACGAGAACGCCGGCTCCTATGTCGAGCACGCCGAAGCGCCGCTGCTGACATTGCGCGACATCGAATTCTATCGCCATATCCGATCAGGGAAGGGACAGTCTCTGGACGACCCGACCTTTTCGCCGCTCAGCGATACCGACTTCTCCGGCCTGCCGCCGACGGTCATCGTCACCGCGCAATGCGATCCGCTGTCGTCGGACGGCGAGGCCTATGGCGACCGCATCCTCGCCGCCGGCGGTCGCGCCTGGTGGCATGAGGAGCCGCGCCTCGTGCATAGCTTTCTACGCGCCCGCAAGACCGTGCCGCGAGCCGGCGAAGCCTTCGGGCGCATCATTGCGGCCATCGCCGCGCTCGGCAAAGGCGACTGGCCTTACTGAGGTTGCGAAGGCCCCCTCATCCGGCCGCTTCGCGTCCACCTTCTCCCCGCTGGGGAGAAGAGGCTGGCATCAACGCTGGCGACCTCCTCTCCCCCGGGGGAGAGGTCGGATTGCCCCGAATTGCTCTTCGTAATTCGGTTGGCAATCCGGGTGAGGGGGACCTTCCGTTTGCGGAATAGCGCACAAGAACTGCGGAAGTCCGAACAACTCCCCCACGGGAGCTCGCCCTATCATCCCCGAGGCAATGGCGCTCCGGCGATCGCATCCGTCCCCCGCGTTTGGCGATCGGCAGAGGTGCCCAACAACAGGGGAATGACGACAATGAAGTTCATGCTGACCGATCGAAAACTGCATCCGCAGGCCGAGCCCGTCGCCGATGGCTTCAAGAAACGCCAGATGAACCGGCGCGAATATCTCGCCACCATGGCTGCGCTCGGCGTCAGCGCTACCGGCGCGCTGGCGCTCGGCGGGCTTGCGCCGTCACCGGCCAGGGCCGAGGAGCCGAAGCGCGGCGGCATCTTGCGTGTCGCCATGAACGTCAAGGGCTGGAAGGATCCGCGCACCTTCGACGGCGTCGAGATGTCCAACGTCGCCCGCCAGTGCAACGAATATTTGGTGCGCTGGAAGCGCGACTTCACCTTCGAGCCATGGCTGCTCGAGAGCTGGGAAACCAGCGACGACGCCCGCGTGCTGACGCTGCATGTCCGCAAGGGCATCACCTGGTCGAACGGCGACACCTTCAACGCCGACGACGTGATCCACAATCTGACGCGCTGGTGCGATGCGTCCGTCGCCGGCAATTCGGTCGCCGCGCGCATGGGCGCGCTGGTCAACGCCGACACCAAGAAAGCCGTCGACGGCGGCATCGAACGCGTCGACGACGTCACCGTGCGGCTCAATTTGCCCAAGCCCGACATTTCGCTGATCGCCGGCATGGCCGACTACCCGGCGCTGATCATGCACCGCAGCTATGAAGGCGACGGCGATCCGCTGAAGGCATTGGCGATCACCACCGGGCCTTGCGAACTCGTGGCATGGGACGCCGAGGTCGGCGCCGAAGTCCGCCGCAAAGACAAGCCATGGTGGAAGGGCGAGTTCTACCTCGACGGCATCAAATGGGTGGACTACGGCTCCGACCCCAATGCGATGCTGTCGGCCTTCGAATCGGGCGAGATCGACACCGACCACGAAACCGCCTCCGACACGGTTGCGCAGACCGACTCCATGGGCCTGAGCAATTCGGAAATTGCCACCGGCTCGACCATCGTCGCGCGGTTCAATATCGGCAATCCGCCCTATGACGACATCAAGGTGCGCCGCGCCGCCCAGCTCGCCGTCGACAACGCCGCCGTGCTGAAGATCGGCATGGACAACCGCGGCAAGCCTGCCGAGAACCATCATGTCGGGCCGATGCATCCCGAATATGCCGATATCGGCCCTGCCGTCCGCAACATTGATCAAGCCAAGGCCCTGCTCGCCGAGGCCGGCAAGGCCGACCACGAATACGAACTCATCTCCGTCGACGTCGACTGGCAGAAGAGCACCGGCGACGCCATCGCCGCGCAGATGCGCGAGGCCGGGCTGAAGATCAAGCGCACCGTGCTGCCGGCCGCGACCTTCTGGAACGACTGGAGCAAATATCCTTTCTCCTGCACGGAGTGGCTCGGCCGGCCGCTCGGCGTCCAGGTGCTGGCGCTCGCTTATAAGTCTGGCGCCGCATGGAACGAGAGCGCCTACGCCGATCCGGAATTCGACAGTCTGCTCGACAAGGCGCTGGCGATGCCCGATCCCGGCGCCCGCAAGGAGCTCATGGCCAAGATCGAGCAGAATCTGCGCGATTCCGGCATCATCATCCAGCCCTACTGGCGCTCGGTCTACCGCACCTACCGCAAGGGCGTGCATGGCTGCGAGCAGCACCAGTCGCTCGAGCAGCACTTCGAGAAGGTTTGGCTCGAGGCGTAGCCTTGCAGACGACCAATTGTCGGGGCCAGCGCCGCTCCTTCTTCCTTCTCCCCTTGTGGGAGAAGGTGGATTGGCGCGCAGCGCCAAGACGGTTGAGGGGTGCGGACGGAGTGCCGTCAGTATCAAGCTGGAACGCCTCTCATCCGGCCGCTTCGCGTCCACCTTCTCCCACAAGAAGGGAAGAAGGAAGAGCCACGCCAGGCCTTGAAATCTCCAGTCCAAGCCGCACCGTTTCCCGCACCAGCAGGTCCAGATCGTCGCGCCGGGTGCGGTGGTTGTTGATCGCCACCCTGAGGCTATGCTGGCCATGCACCGTCGTGTCGGAAATGGCGGCGATGCCTTCTTCCTGCAGCCTCAGCATGATCTCGGTATTGAGCGCTTTCAGGCGCTCCCCGCCCAGTCCGTCCGCGCGGTAGCGAAAGCAGACGATGTTGATGCTCACCGGCGCTACCAGTTCGAGTGCCGGTTCGGCCGCGATCAGCGCGCCGAGATAATGCCCTTGCGCGATGTTCTGGTCGATCAGCCGGCCGAACTTTTCGATGCCGTGCTCTCGCAACGCCATCCACACCTTCAGAGCGCGAAAGCCGCGCGTCGTCTGCAGGCCGTAATCGTGCAGCCATTGGCCGGAGGCCAGGCCGCGCGGCGTCGATTCCAGATATTCCGGCGTCACCGCGAACGTGCCGCGATGCACGGTGGCATCCCGGATCAGCGCGCAGCCGACCTCGAATGGCGCGTGCAGCCATTTATGCGGATCGAGCGCGATCGAGTGGGCGTGCTCGATGCCGGCAACGCGATGCGAATTGTCCGGCGCAATCGCAAGCAAGGCGCCGATGCAGCCATCGACGTGAAACCACAGATCCTCTTTTGCCGCCAGATCAGCCAGCGCTTGCAGATCGTCGATTGCGCCGGTGTTCACCGTGCCGGCCGTACCGATTACGCAGGCTGGCTTGAAGCCGGCGTCGCGGTCCTCGGCGATCGCCGCCCGTAACGCAGCGATGTCGATCCGCAGCCCGGCATCGCTCGGGATGCGACGCAGCGCCCGGTTGCCGAGGCCGAGCACTTCCATCGCCTTGCGGTGACAGGAGTGAAGCTGGTCGGAGCCGTAGAAACGCAGCGGCTTGTCGATGCCGGCAACGCCGTGCTCGCGTATGTCGATGCCGGCCATGGCGTTGCGCGCCACGGTCAGCCCGATGATGTTGGCCATCGAGCCGCCGCTGACCAGCGTGCCGCTGGCCGATTGCGGAAAGCCCATCATCTGCTTGCACCAGTCGACGACCTGGTTGTCCATCAGCGCGGCGGCATGGTTGCCGCCGCCGAGGTTGGAGCCCTGGATCGCCGCCAGGAAATCGCCGAGCGCGCCGGTGAAATTGCTCGAGCCCATATACCAGGACCAGAAGCGCGGATGGACGTTGCCCATCGGATAGGGCATCAAACTCCTGGTGACGTCGCCATAGATTTCTGCCAGCGGCGCCGGCGAACGCGGCAGCGGCGATGTGAAGAAGGTCCTCACATCAACCGGCATCTCCTGCCACACCGGACGCTCTCTGACATCGCGCAGGTAAGCGACGGCATCGTCGACGATCCGATGCGACAGGGCCTGCACGTCGGCCCAGTTCGAGGGGTCAAGCGTTTCCTCGGTGGCCGTGACGGCCAGTCCAGGCTTCGTGTCCATGCAGGCCGCTCCCGATGTGCCGCCGTCACGCCGGAAACTGGCAGCCGGGCGTCGACTGCGAAAGCGCAGTCTCCTCGGCGTCCATCTCTGCCTCGATGCCGTCGAACAGCGGTGTCGTCATGTAGCGTTCGCCGGTATCGGGCAGCATGCACAGGATCACCGAGCCGGGTGCCGCCTTTTCCGCGATCTGCCGCGCCACCGCGAAGGTCGCTCCGCCGGAGATGCCGGTGAAAATCCCTTCCTTCTGCGCCAGCGCCTTGGCCCATTTCATGCCCTCGGGCCCGGCAATCGGCACCACCTCGTCATAGAGGCTTGCGTCTATCGCCTCCTGCAGCACGTCCGGAATGAAGTCGGGCGTCCAGCCCTGGATCGGATGCGGCTCGAACGCCGGATGGCTGGCGGCAGGCGCGCCGCCGGTGCCGCGCTGCTGCGGCTTGCCGCTGCCGATAAGCTGCGCATTGGCCGGTTCGGCGAGCACGATCCGGGTCTCCGGCCGCTCGCGGCGCAGCACGCGTCCGACACCGGCGACGGTGCCGCCCGTGCCGTAGCCGGTGACGAAGCAGTCGAGCCGCGAGCCGGCGAAATCGTTGATGATCTCGCGCGCCGTCGTCGCTTCGTGAATGGCGGCGTTGGCCTTGGTTTCGAACTGGCGGGCCAGGAACCAGCCATTGGCTTCGGCGAGCTCCACCGCCTTCTTGTACATGCCGAAACCCTTCTGGACGCGCGGCGTCAGCACCACCTTGGCGCCCAGCATGCGCATCAGCTTGCGGCGTTCGATAGAAAAGCTGTCGGCCATCGTCACCACCAGCGGATAGCCCTTCTGGGCGCAGACCATGGCAAGGCCGATGCCGGTGTTGCCGCTGGTCGCCTCGACCACGGTCTGGCCAGGCTTTAGAGCGCCGCTGCGCTCGCCTTCCTCGATGATGTTGAGCGCCAGCCGGTCCTTCACCGAGGCGGCGGGATTGAAGAACTCGGCCTTCACATAGATCGTGGCATGGTCCGGTCCGAGATTATTGATGCGGATCACCGGCGTATCGCCGACCGTGTCGAGAATGCTGTCGAACAGACGGCCGCGCCCGGCGGTGGTTCTGATTTTCTGTTGATGCAACATATCGATCTCTTCGCCTTGTCGTTGTCTCTTGTCGTCACGGGCCGGTTACAGACCGGTGGCTTGGGCGGCGAGGTTTCGAGACCTTGCCGTGCTACATTTGCCTCCGGCAATGCCAGCATCCGGAGCGGGAATTCGCTGCCGGATGCACCGTGTCGCGTTTGGTGATAAAACAAAGGCCGACTGGCCAGCGTGGGAGCAGGCGTGGAAACGCACGTGGAATCCGCCCGATCGAGCCTCCACGGCGAGGTGGCCGGCTTTTCCGTGCGTCTGCTCGGACCACTGACGATCGCACGCAACGGCATCATCATCCAGCTCCCAAAATCGCGCAAGCTGTGTGCGCTGCTCGCCTATCTGGCGCTGGCGCCGCATCCGGTCGGCCGCAGCCGCCTCTGCGAGCTTTTGTGGGATGTGCCGAACGACCCGCGCGGCGAGCTTCGCTGGTGCCTGAGCAAGCTCAGAGGCATCCTCGATGAACCGCATCATCGCAGGGTCGAGACACTAGGCGACACGATCGCGCTTGATCTGAGAGGTGCTTCCGTCGACGCTGTCGACATAGCCTCGGCCGCCGCCAAGGGCGTTGAGACGCTCGGTCTAGAGCGGCTGCAGGCTCTTTCCGGAATGTTCGCCGGCGACTTTCTCGATGGGCTGGAGATCGACCGCAGCCCGCATTTCAACAGCTGGCTGATCGCTCAGCGCCGCCGCTTCGGCTCTTGGCACGCCGCAATCCTGGAACATCTCGTCAACAAGCTTCCGGTGGATGCCGACAGAATGTCTTCGCATCTGGACAAATGGCTGGAACTCGCTCCGTTCGACGGGCGCGCGCATGTGGCTCTTCTGAAAGCGCTGGCGCAGCGCGGCCAGTTTGACGCCTGCGAGGAACATCTCGCTTCCGCAGCGCAGTTGTTTGCTTCGGAGGATCTGGATTTCGGACCCGTTCGTGAGGCATGGCGCACGATCCGCAACGAACGACCTGCCGCTACGCTCCGGGCGCGACCGTCACTCGTACCCGCGGCCCCTCACGGGTCAATTGTGCTTCCCAATTCCGACACTGCTGCATCGCAGAAGGCTTCGCTTGCGGTGATGCCGTTTGCCGAAGAGACGGCTGACGGCGGCCCACGCGGAGGCATCGCCGATGGCCTGACCCACGATATCATCACCCAGCTGGCCAAGCTCAGGGATTTCTTCGTCATCGCGCGCGGTTCGGTGTTTGCGCTCGCCGAAAAAAACATTGGGCCGGAGGATGCCGGCCGTCGGCTCAATGTCGATTATGTCGCCACCGGCACGGTACGCAGCCAGGCCGGCCGCGTCACCGTCGCGGTCGAGCTGGTCGAAGTGCGCACGGCCAGGATCGTCTGGGCCGAGACGTTCGAGCGCAAGCCGAACGACATCTTTGCCGTGCTCGACGACATCGGCAACAGCATCGTCTCGTCGATCTCGGCCGAGATCGAGACGGTCGAGCGCAACCGCGCCATGTTGAAGGCGCCCAATTCGCTGAACGCCTGGGAAGCCTACCACCGCGGTCTCTGGCACATGTATCGCTTCACCCGCGCGGAAAACGAGCAGGCCCGGCATTTCTTCGACATAGCCTTGAAGCTCGATCCGACGTTCGCCCGCGCCTATGCCGGCCTCTCCTTCACCCATTGGCAAAATGCCTTCCAGCGCTGGGGCGACCGCGACCACGAAAGCGCCCTGGCCTTCGAGGCAGCCGGCCAGAGCCTGCTCGTCGACGATCACAATCCGGCCGCTCACTGGGCCATGGGGCGGGCGCTGTGGCTGCGCGGCGAGCAGGACGGCTCCCTCATCGAGCTGGAACGCGCCGTAGACCTCAGCCCGAATTTCGCGCTCGGCCACTATGCGTTATCTTTCGTCCATTCGCAGTCCGGCGACCCGCAGGCTGCGATCGGCTCATCCGACCATTCCAGGCATCTGAGCCCCTTCGATCCGCTGCTGTTCGGTATGTTGGGCGCCAGGGCGATGTCGCATGTCCGGCTCGGCCAGTTCGACGAAGCCGCCGAATGGGCGCTGAAGGCAGCCGCGCGTCCCAACGCCCACGCCATCATCCTGGCGATTGCTGCCCATTGCCTTGCTCTGGCGGGGCGGCTGGACGAGGCACGAAGTTTCGCCGCCGCGCTGCGAAAGGTGCTGCCGAACTACTGCGCCGATGATTTCATCGGCACCTTCCGCTTCGAGCCGGCCGCCGAGGCCCTGTTCCGGCAAGGCGCTAAGCGGATCGGGCTGGGGTGAGGCAGGCGCGCGGTTTGCCAGGCTCTCCAAACCGCTCATCGCGGCTGGCCGCCCCAAACATCGTCATGTCTGCAGCCAGGGCGCATCGTCAGGTTGGTTGCGAATTCGTCGACCAGAGCGGATCAGACGGGCTCAACCGATTTGACGTTGCCGTCGGTATCCACGAGGCAGCTTGTCTTCTTGCCACTGGCATCGAGTTCGACCTGATAGGTCTTGGAATCGAGCTTGCTCGATGAAACCGGAAGTATCTTCGTGCTGTCGACACCGCTCGCCTTGGCGACCGCATTGGCGCAAAGCAGTTGAAGGTCCGCCGGGGCAGTCTCGACCTTGGTCCTGGACATCTGGTCCTGAGGAGGCGGCGGCGGCGCGCTGACGCAAGCGCTAAAGGCTTTCAGCCAGGAATCCGATTGCCGTCACCAGGATCGAAGTTCTCACTGCATCTTTTGCCGACATTGCTTGTCCCTCTCCGAATGCCGCTTCACACACCCTTGTAAAGTGCCGCCCCCTGCATGAGAACGATGACCTTGGCCCCAACCTTGACGCGGGATGCGAGATCGACGATGTCGTCGTTCCTCATACGGATGCACCCCGATGACACGTCGAGCCCGATCGTCCAAGGCTCCGGGGTGCCGTGTATCCGGTAGATCGTGTCCTGGTCGCGCTCATAGAGATAGAGCGCCCTTGCGCCGAGCGGGTTGTCGGGCCCTCCCTCCATGCCTCCGGCGTATTTCACCGCCTTCGGATCGCGAGCGACCATTTCGGCCGGAGGTGTCCAGGTCGGCCACTCCGCCATGCGGCCGACGCGCACGATACCGGCCCATCCAAACCCTTCCCGGCCCACGCCGATGCCGTAGCGCATGGCCCGCTGACCCGGCTGCACAAGATAGAGAAAGTGCTGATTGCCATCGATAATGATCGTGCCTGGCACTTCCGCGGTGCGGAATTTGACCATCTGCGGACGAAATGCCTCGGGCACCTCATTATGCGCGGCGTAGTATTTGCGCGCCTTGGTGCGATCGTAGTCCACCCATTTGTGGCTTTTCGGGTCGAAAACCTGTGTTCCCGCAGCCAGCGCCGCCACCGCGACAAGACCGAACGCCGCGGCGACAACTGCCGTGAGGGAGCGCCGCCGGACGGTGCCGCGTTCCGCGAACATAGGATTTGCGCTCATGGATTTGCCCACCCGTGCACCCGTGCGCCTTGTGCGGCAACCCATTGTTTGGCGTATTCGTAAGGATCCTGACGCTCTACCTGGAACGCATAACTCATCTTGGTGATTTCCTCGGGCTTCAGCTCGAACCGTTCCAGGAACGCCACCACCTTCGGATATTTATTGCGCAGCGAGGTGGCGTAGGCGATATGGAAATGTGCGGTATCCCATGATACCGGCGCGCTGGACTTCGAGACCCAGAGCGGGTCCTCTGACGGCAGTACGATCTTCCACTTTGTCGGATCAAAGGGCGGCTCGGTAAGCCGGACAATGTCGTGCAGCTCAAATACATAGTGCGGCGCGTAGCAGGCAAACACCATTGGATGATCCGTGGCGACGGCGGCATCGACAGCCGCCATTCCGGCATCCTCCGGCGTCTCCAGCAAGGTCATTGTCTTGGCATAACCATAGCTGTTGGCGCGGACGCGCTCGATAGCGGTTGAGGACCAACCCTCAGCGCCGATCCAGAGTTCGCCGCGTCCGTCGCCATCGGTATCCAGCGCGGCCGTTTTCTTCGTATCGCTGAGGTCGGAAACGTCGTGAATTCCAAATTTGTCGGCTGCCTCACGCGTAGCGCATATGCCTTGCCATGCCGGCACACCGATAGGGCTGATGGCCACCGTGCCGGCACCGTCCACATACTTCTTCACCAGATTGTCCAGGTTGGGCAGCCAGATTTCGGGATGAATATCCACCTCACCCGAATTGAGACCGGCAAAGGCAATCAGCGTCCCCATCTCGCGCACATCGGCATCGAGCCCGAAATTTTCCTTCAGGCTGACCTTGAGGATATTTGCCGTCGCCTGGCCCGACGGCCAGTTCGGCATTGCAATGACGAGATCAGCCGCGTGGACCGGGATGTTTAGCGCCAGCATCGTCAATGCCGCCAGCGACACTTTCCGCAGGCACTGCCGAAATCGGTTGTGCATCTCTTCCCCCTCGCTTCGGTGCTGAAATGAACCGCGACCGGAACAATCTGTCGCGGCAAGCACCGGACCCATCTTCTGACGGGCAACTGCTGAAGCTGCGGCAGTGCGTTCGCCAAAGAGAGCGCCTTCGCGTGCCGCCCCTGCACGCTACCCGATGACAATCCGACTGGGAAGATGCTCACAACGCGGCCGCGGCGCCCCCACTGCGCCCCTATTTGGCACGCCGCAGCGTTGAAAAGTCGGGCAAAGGGGCGCGTTTCTTTTGGCCCTCGCAACGGTTGGCTGGGTTCGAAAAAATACCACAATAGATCGCGATTAGGGCGATCGTATAAGATGCGGTATCGTCGCGCCTTTTTTGTAGAGATGGCGCAAAATTCACAACAACATAGAATATTACTTGTACTAACTCGGCTTAATGAGAACAAAACTAAGGGAGCATTCCGGAATCTTGCTGCTGGTCACATTTCAGTATCTGCTAAGATAGCCCGTGCTGATTCCGAATTATTAAGCATTTGCAAAATTCAATCCTGCGATATTGGGATTTGTCCTTGTCGTAGGCTGACTCGGATGCATTTCTTGGAAGCACAGCCGCGTCAGCGGATCGTTGAAACATGCTTGGGCGGACGGGGCACTAAGCATGGAGAGGAATATTGACACTCGCTAATGCGGCGGCCCCCGCTGGGAGCGTTCCCTCCCATGTAAGAGATTACGGCAACCGTCGGCTAAGTCGTCGAATGCATCGCCCACAGCCTGGCTCTCGTTTGATGGCCGGCGAAGCTTTGCACTCCTCCGATTGGCGCCAGCCTTCGCGGCAAAAGCGGGGATCGCCGCCTGCAATGGCCTTCCGATATGGACGATGTCCGCCGCCAGCCAGTCGGAGGAATGAATCATGAAACTCGTAATCTGTGCGGCCTTGGCCACTGCTTTGATGGCGATCGTCGGTTGTACCACCGACGACTACGATGGTTGTCGCGGAAAGGGCTGCCTGGTTGATCGGTCCCATAAAGGGAGCCGGAAGATAGACGACCGGCCGCAGTTCGACAGGAACGGCAATCCCAACTTCGATACCAGGGGCCGTTACATCGGCTGCCATGGGCTCGGATGTAAAGTCGACGATCCTGATGACGGGGATCAAAGTATCGACGACAGACCGCAGTACGACAGAGAAGGCAATCCCAACTTCGATACGCAAGGCAACTACCAAGGCTGCCGCGGCGTCGGCTGCGAGGTCGATACACCGGACGATGACAATTCATCAGACGACGACGATTCCGATTAATGGCCCCTGCAGCGAACAACGAAGAGGATAGCCACTCATGTCTGAATTGAACGGTCTCATCCGTCGACGTGTCAAAATCGTCATGGTCGGCCTTGCGGGGTTGGGAGTGGCGCTGACGTCCGCTTTCGCTGCGAATAACGCCTGTGACGGTATAAAGGTCGAAGTGACGAAGGCGCGCAAGCAGGAATATGCCCCTCTCGTCGTCTCGGCGATGACCAATAAGTTCAAGCCCGCTCAGGCAAAATTCTTCTCGATCATGGAGAGCGGCAGCTGGAGCGCCGCCTACGTCTCCACGCCGGTGAGCGACGACGGCGTGATGTTCTTCCAGACAGTCGACGGAAAGAAGCAGTTTCGCGACGTATGGGGCGGCTATGCCGAGCCGTCGGAGAAACCTGAACTGGTGTCCTGGGCGAAGAAGCTCGGAGCGCCGCAAGACCTGGCAAAGTGTTTTGCCGAGGAAGTTACGGAACGACGGTGATGATCGCTGGAAATTGCCGCTGACCGTTGGTGCAGGGGGAGAATGATTGGTGAGCGCTCCGGGGCGCCGGGGCTCTGAGATCGACTCCAATCATCAGCTGCAGGACGTGCAAAATGCAAACCGTTCGAAAATCCAGACTGATAATGCAGTTCGCCCGTGCATTGGCAACTTCAGTGAAAATGACGGCTGTTGTGAGTGTAGCTGTCCCGCACACGATCAATGTTGCGTATGCCAGCAAGTATGATCTGCCGAAACCCTATGTTTCCCGGGCTCTTAACGCGGTTTTGATACCCATCAATCACGCCTCTCGGCACCGCTACCAGATCCCGCCCAAGCTTCGCGGCGTGTATGTCTTGGCCGTTGCACCCCATGGCGTTGCCGCGCGGCAAGGCATCCGACCGGGTGACGTGCTTGCCACGGTGCGGCATCAGCCGATTTCGACGCCGCGCGATGTCGATAGGTTCGTTTGGGCCGCCCTTGCCGTGAGCGCCACCAGTTTCCTGTTTGGCGTGAATCGCGGGACAGAAGTCGCAGATGTCGTCGAGGTCAACACCAACATCACCGTCAACAACTTCAACACCAACATCTCGGTCAACAATATCTCCCAATGGACGAGCGTCGACAATCGAGAGGAGTGGACGCAGATCGTCGACGAGTATGACGACGAGATGGAGACGGGCCTCAATGACACGAGCTATCGCGAGGACGACTCGCAGCCTGGCGACGCCAATCCGGACGCAAATGTGTCTTCTCCCGATGCTGACGACGACGATTCCAGCACCGACACTGACGACAATAACCCGGCCGACGGTACCGACGACAACAGTTCCGATCAGGACGATTCGAGCGATCAGAACGACGATGAAAACTCAACAGACGGTGATGATGACAAGAACAGCACCGACACCGACGACGATAGCACGGATGACGATGCGTCGGATGACAGCACTGACAACAATGATTCCGATGATCTGGACGATTCCAGCGATCAGAATGACGATGACGACCTGTCGACAGATGGTGAAGACGAAAACAGCACCGACAGTAATGACGATGCGTCGGATGACAGTAACGACGCTGACGGATCGGACGATGACGATGCCAACTAACGGCCGACCGTGCCGGCAGTTCTAGACCGAGGACAATCGATGAAAACCGCGATGCTGACCGCTGCCATCGTTCTGGCCATGCCGGCTTTCGCATTTGCCCAGGACAAATGCTACGACGCCGCCAAGGACCAGGCCGACCCGAACGAGTGCGCCGATGCCGCGTCCAAGAAATCCGACAAGAAGCTCAACGAGCTTTACAAGCAGATCGAAACCCGGCTGAACGACGACGCGGATATCAGGACGCTTCTCGTTCAAGCACAGCGGGATTGGGTCAAATTTCGCGACGCAGAGTGCAGTTTCCAGACCGCAGGAGCGGCCGGAGAAAGCGCAATTCCAACGCTCATCGCGGAGTGCATGGACAGCCTGACGCAATCCCGTGTCAAAGATTTCGAGGGATACCTGAATTGCCAGAAAGGCGATGCGAGCTGCCCCGTTCCGGCAGCGAACACATCACATGCCGTACCTGCCGTGGCCGAGGAGAACGGCCAGACCGGCCTTGCCCAGGCTGCCGACCCGATACCCATTCCATTGCAACATGTTGTTGGGCACCTCGGAACCGGCAGCGATGAAGTCATCTACCACAAACTCGGGATTGCGTTGGGCATCAATGGTGCCAAGCCTCGTCTGTTCGAATTCGACACCGGGTCGGATGAGTTCAACGCTGAGATCGATTCGAGTGTCCCTGGCGTAGAGCCGGTGCGCGGCAGCAAGCCCGAAATGTACCCCTATGGAAACGGCACCTATGGAGGTTGGGTACAACAGGCCCGGGTCGACAGCCTGTCCTATTACGATCCAGATGATCTCTCGGAGCCTGCCGTAACCTTTGACGGCGGCTTTAGCGTAGGTCGGGTGGTGGATTACGTCTTCACCAAGGATTTCGGCGACTTCGAGGATGCGAATGTGACGCAAAAGCCCGTGGGCCACCATGGCGATACGCCGGTTTATGCGGATCTTGATGCGCGCAAGAGCATGAAGAATGGCGAACCCGGTAACGAGGCGCCGTTTTACGGCGTCTTTGGAGCCGGCGATTTTATCGATAAGGGGGACCAGACCGCCGCTCCTGGCAGTCAGACGCAAAGCGGCTATGTGGTCTCCGCCAATGCAAATCTTGGAAAGAGGACGACACCGGGCTGCGCTCCCTGCCTGACGCTGAATTTGTCCCCCAGTCTGAGATCCCAGTTTACGGCCCTGATACCGTGGGGCGAACTGGATTACGAATTCCTCCAGAGACGATTCCCGCGATCAGGCGCGAATGCATCCAGTCAGTACGAAGGGTCTTACCGTTATAAAATTTCCTTTGATCATAAGGGAAAGAAGCAATCGGTTGATTTCAGTGGACCTGTTTTATTGGATACAGGAACGACAAGCTTCATTTATATTACAACAGAATCTAGTTTGAATAAGCTTCAGTCGAGAGGATTTAATATTGCTGAATTCGGTGATGAGATAGTCGACTTCAAGTTTTTTGGATTCGATGATGGTATAAATAACCGTGAATATGATGATGTCGACATTCTCCGCCAAAGCGATGAGATGAAAGTCGGCGGTCTCATTCTCGGTCTGCCATTCTTCGAGTCCAATTCCATAATGAATGATCTGGAAAACAGGACGACCGCATATTCACCCTATTTTGTCAGCGCTGCTAACTTTACGACAGACGCGGCTGCCAAGGATCAAGTGCAGTTGAATCGCGCGACCAGCGATACTGGAAGCAACGGATGGCTCGGACTGGCCGGCATCGTCTCCGGCGCCGGCGACTTCACGATCGAGAAGGACGCGGACGTGCGCATGACCGGGGCCAATACCTATACCGGCACAACCCATATTGCGGCCGATGGGTATCTTACCCTGGCCGGTCCGGCCAGCATTGAGCATTCATCGCGCGTCATGGTCGACGGTGTGCTCAACCTCGACCAGAAAGGAAACCACCTGAAGCCCTGGGGGGTGGCGCACTCCCTGAACGATACGGCCATTCGCAACCTTGGCGGTAAAGGCGAGGTCTATCTGGGTGCGGGCAGACTGATCCTGACAGCAGCCGACGGGCAATTTGATGGAACCATCGCGGACTTTGATGACGCCGGCGACAGCGGCGGCCTCGTTGTTGCCGGTGGCAAGCTGACGCTGAGCGGTAAGAACAAGTATTCGGGCATGACGGAAGTGGTGGCGGGAGCGGAGTTGCACGTGACCGGCTCTTTGACCGGTGACGTTTCCGTCTCGGGACTGCTTGTCGTTGACGGAGAGGTCTCCGGCGAAGTCATGGTCAAGGAGGGCGGCACGCTGACCGGCTCAGGAAAGGTCGGCAACGTCACGGTCGCCGAATGTGGCAAAGCTGATCCAATGAAAACCAGATAATCGGGCCATGGGCCGATCGTGGCAATAACGGACAGCTGACGAGAACATAGGGCGGGGCTGAGCAACTTAAGAGCTTGACTGCAACCGGAAAGGGAAATCGATGAAAATAGCGATATTGACTGCTGCCGTGGTTCTGGCTGCGCCGACATTCGCCCTTGCCAAGGACAAGTGCGCCGATGCCAAGGATCAGGCCACCATGAATCAGTGCTTCGGTGCCGAGTTCCAGAAATCCGACAAGAAGCTCAATGAGCTTTACAAGCAGATCGAAGCCCGCCTGAAGGACGATGTGGATACCAAGAAGCTTCTTGTTCAGGCACAGCGGGATTGGGGCAAGTTTCGCGACGCGGAGTGCAGTTTCCAGACCGCAGGCGCGGCCGGAGGAAGCATGATGCCAATGCTCATCGCGCAGTGCATGGACGGCCTGACACAATCCCGTGTCAAAGGTTTCGAAGGCTATCTGAAATGCCAGGAAGGCGACATGAGTTGCCCTGTTCCGGCCGCGAACTGACACATGCCACAGCTGATCGGATCACGATGAAGCGGGCGGCGAGCGTGACGTCGCCGCCAGACATGAAAGGATGCGAGGGGCATCATCATTGCGTGAGGGACTTGAAGGAGGTGGATTGTGAAACGCTATGGATCGTCGCTCGCAATGACGATTGCGGCATCTGTACTGTTGGCATGTGTCGTGCCGGCAACAGCCCAGACTGACATGAGCTTCGACGTCAACGTCACGCTTTCCAAAAAGGCAGCTGCCAAGCTCGCGGCTGAAAAGGAGGGGATCGTTGTCTTCGCCTCCTATTACGGCGACCCGAAGCGGAGCGCCGCGAAGCGCGTAAACGAAATCGGCCAGATCGATCTCACGCCGCAGGACGAAGAGGTGGAGATACCGGGTACAGCGGGCCACGCCCACGTCAGCGGCACAAAGGTCGACGCGAAGCGTCTCGACTGGCTTGCCGGGCCGGCCAAGGTCAACGTCAACGTTGCGTCGGCGCGCAAGAGCAGTCCGGACAATCTGCTCAACTGCGATTTCATCGACGGTCCACTAAGCGATGTCCGAAGGAAGCCTGTGACGCTTCATTGCGGATTGATCGAAGAAAATGTGGACACGAAGTTGAGGCCATAAGGCTTACAAAATCATGCCGCCTCGTGACCGGCGTCAACGCAGGTTATCGGCGGCATTACCTGCTTTGCTCAAGGGAGGTGAAGATTCTCATGCGTCCATTGTTCGCAATCTGTTTCTGCCTGACCATCATGTCCTTGTCTGCCGCCGCCTATGCCGAGCGCCGTTGTGGCTGGTACTCCAGCCCGACACCCGGCAACCTCGTCCTGACCGACAGTGACGGGGATTGGTGGATCCAGATGCAGGGACGCCCGGATCCCAAAGGCATCGACAATGTGCCGGCCTTTGACGAGCGGCAATTCGTCGAGACCAATGTGCCCGGTTCGGGTCACGGCTACGGATGTGCGTGTATGAACGTGGTAACCAACGCCAAGCAACAGAAGATCACCAGAGTGATCTCGGGCCAAATCCTTCCGCTGCTGCGCTGTCGCAACGACGGATCGCTGCCTAACCCGGACGGATAATTGTTGGATATCTTGTGGATACCATGGCTGACGGTAGGCAGCTTAGAGCATTGGATCAAGAAAAAGCCCGGCAAACCGGGCTTTTTCTTGGGTCTCTGAAACCGCATCAATCGGTTCGAAACGGGAATTTGGTGCCCAGAAGAGGACTCGAACCTCCACTCCTTGCGGAACACGGACCTGAACCGTGCGCGTCTACCAATTCCGCCATCTGGGCTGGTGCGCGCTCATTAAGCGGGCGAGGGATGAGTGTCAACGCGCTTTTTTGAAAGCCGCGTTCCTTCTCCGGCTCAATGCTCCAGCACTTCCTTCGACGCCACCGTGGAATCGGCGTTGAGCGTGTAGATGATCGGCACACCGGTGCCGAGCTCGAGCTTGACGATCTCCTCGCCCGATTTGCCGTCCAGCGCCATGATCAGCGCGCGCAGCGAATTGCCGTGCGCCGCCACCAGCACGGTGCCGCCGCGCAGCACATGCGGTTGCAGATCGTGCAGGTAATAGGGCCAGACGCGCGCGCCGGTGTCCTTCAGGCTTTCACCGCCGGGCGGCGGCACGTCATAGGAGCGGCGCCAGACATGCACCTGCTCCTCGCCCCATTTCTTGCGCGCATCATCCTTGTTGAGGCCGGAGAGATCGCCATAGTCGCGCTCGTTCAGCGCCTGGTCGCGAATGGTCTCGAGATCGCTCTGGCCAACGGCGTCGAGAATATGCTGGCAGGTCTTCTGCGCCCGGATCAGCGACGACGTGAAGGCGATGTCGAACTTCATGCCGCGCGCCCTGAGCTTGGCGCCGGCCGACTTGGCCTCGGCATGGCCCAGTTCGGTCAGGTCGACGTCGCGCCAGCCGGTAAATAGGTTCTTCAGGTTCCATTCGCTCTGGCCGTGGCGCACGAGCACGAGAGTTCTCGACATATTTGCTCCTTCAAATCTTGTGGATCAGCCAAATCTTGTGGATCAGCCAAATCTGTGGATCAGCTTGTCAGGCCGAGCACGTCCCGCATCGAATAGAGGCCCGGCTTGCGGCCGCGCGCCCACAGGGCTGCCTTGACCGCGCCGCGGGCAAAGATCGCCCGGTCCTCGGCATGATGGGCAAGCGTGATGCGCTCGCCGGTACCGGCCAGCACCACACTGTGGTCGCCGACCACCGAGCCGCCGCGCAAGCTGGCGAAACCGATCGAGCCTGCCTTGCGCACGCCGGTATGGCCGTCGCGCACGCGAACATCGTTGCCGGCAAGTGCTACGCCGCGCCCGGCAGCGGCGGCCTCGCCGAGCAGCAGCGCCGTGCCCGACGGCGCATCGACCTTGTGCCGGTGGTGCATTTCCAGGATCTCGATGTCGAAATCGTCGGCATCGAGCGCGCGCGCCGCCTGCTCAACCAGCACCGCCAGCAGATTGACGCCGAGGCTCATATTGCCTGACTTGACCACCGTCGCGTGCCGCGCCGCCGCCGCGATCCTGGCATTGTCTTCAGCCGAGCAGCCGGTGGTGCCGATGATATGGGCGATGCGCGCCTGCGCCGCATAGCCGGCGAATTCGACGGTCGCTGCCGGCGTGGTGAAATCGAGCACGCCGTCGGCCTTGGCGAAGGCCGGCAGCGGATCGTCGCCGATCGCCACGCCGAGCCTGCCGACGCCGGCCAGCTCGCCGGCATCCTTGCCGAGATGTGGCGAACCGGCCGGCGCGATGGCGCCGGCGACACGCGCGCCCGGTATCGTGTGGATGGCGCGGATCAGCGCCTGGCCCATGCGGCCAGCCGCGCCCACCACCACCAGGCCCATTTCACTCACGGTCGGCGTGTCGCTCATGAATGTCTCCCGACCGCCTTTTTCGCGTGATCATTTTGCGCCGCAGTCTGGATTGGCTTGGCGTCATCGACAAGCCCCAGCCCTTTCCTGCCTTGCACCCGATGGAACCGGGCATAGACGCTGTGCGGGTCGGCCATCAGCGAGGCATGCGTGCCCTGTTCGACCAGCCGGCCCTGCTCCAGCACGATGATATGGTCGGCATTGACCACCGTCGACAGCCGGTGCGCGATGACAATGGTGGTGCGCCCCTCCATGACATGGATCAGCGCTTCCTGGACGCGGGCCTCGGCCTCGTTGTCGAGCGCCGAGGTCGCTTCGTCGAGCAGCAGGATCGGCGCCTGCCGAACGATGGCGCGTGCAATCGATACGCGCTGGCGCTGGCCGCCCGACAGCGTCACGCCATTCTCGCCGACCGGCGTGTCGTAGCCTTGCGGCTGCTGGCGAATGAAATCGTGTGCCGCGGCCTGTTGGGCGGCGCGTTCAATCTCTGCGTCGGTGGCGCTCAGCCTGCCGTAGCGGATGTTGTCGCGGATGGTGCCATCGAACAGATAGGGCTGCTGCGATACATAGGCGATCGAGCCGCGCAGCGAATGCTTGGTGACCTTTGAAATGTCCTGGCCGTCGATTTCGATCCTGCCCGACTCGACATCGTAGAAGCGCTGCAGCAGCGCAACCAGCGTCGTCTTGCCGGCGCCCGAGGCTCCGACGATGGCGGTCACCTTGCCGGCGGCGGCGACAAAGGTCAGATCCTGCAGGACCGGCGCCTCTTCGACATAGCGGAAGGACACGTTGTTGAAGCGCACTTCGCCAGAGGTGAATTTCGCCTCGGCGGCTGCCGGCACGTCACCTTGCTGCGGCTCGAGGTCGAGAAGCTCGTAGATCATGCGCGCATTGACCAGCGACTTTTCCATGCCAACCTGCATACGCGCCAGCCGCCTGGCCGGATCATAGGCAAGCAGCAGGGCGGTGATGAAGGCAAACACCGCGCCCGGCGGCTGGCCGCCGACGGTCGCCCGGTAGCCGGAATAGGCGATGACGCCGGCGACGGCGAAGCCGGCCAGCATGTCGGAGATAGGCGTCAGCCGTTCCGAGACGCGGGCGATCTTGTTTGCCCGCTGCTCGGCGCCCGCGACGAGGCCGCCGATGCGGCGCGACAGCTCGTCTTCCAGGGTGAAGGCCTTGACGATAGCGATGCCTTGCGTCGCTTCCTGCATGGCGCCGATCAGCCGCGAGTTGATCTGCACCGATTCACGGGTGATGCGACGCACCCGGCGCATCAGATAGGTGACACTGTAGATCAAGGGCGGGCCGATCAGCAGCGACATCGCCGAGAGCATCGGGTCCTGCCAGATCATGACGCCGACTAGCGCGACAAGCGATACCGCATCGCGCGCCAGCGATGTCAGCGTCATCGACAGGAGATCGCGGATGCCGTTGACGTTCTCGTTGATCTGCGCGGCGAGCCGGCCCGAGCGGGTGTCATTGAAGAAGCCGACGCCGAGCTTCATCAGATGGTCGAAGATGCGGCGTTGATAGCGCGCCACCAGATTGTTGCCGATTTTGGCCAGCGTCACTGCCTGGCCGTAGCTGGCCAGGCCGCGCAGCATAAAGGCGGCCAGGATCGACACGCTGATCAGCGCGATAAGATCGCCGCGCCGTTGGTAGAAGATCTGATCGATGACATCCTTCATGATCCAGGCTGTGAAGGCGGTCGTCGCCGCGATCGTCACCAGGCACAGCACGGCAAGAGCATAGTACCAGCGATAATCGCGGCTGTTCTCGGCGATGATGCGGCGGATCACCGCCACGATCTCGCTGGGACGGACTTTCCCTTTGGTTGGTGCTGGAATTGTCACGTTGGAGCGCTTTGTGGTTTCGGTTCGGCCGGACTGCAATTCGGCAACCTCTTAACGCCCCGATGGCGGCTTGCCTATGGCCGGGGACGGCGAAACTTCGTCGCGGCGCAGCTTGTGTCCTAAACCCGCCAGCGCCGCCCCGCCGTCTGCACGCCGAACAGCGACGGATTTCTGGCATAGGCGGCCAGCCCTAAAAGCGCCGCAAGCGGATGGGTGATGACGTAGACCGGCATGCCGCGCATCAGGGCGCTGTGCGGCGCCTTGTCCTCGAAGGCGGCGCGGAAATTGCCGGTGCGCAGCGCCGGCAGGATTTTTTGCGCGATGCCGCCGGTGAGAAACACGCCGCCGCGGCTCATGAACACCAGAGCGAGATCGCCGGCGGTGCGCCCTAGGCAAGTGACGAAGATCGACAGCGCCTCTTCGGCCACCGGATCGTTCTTTGCCAGCGCCGCGGCGGTGACCTCGGCAGGCGTTGTAAAGGGCGATGGCTTGCCGTCCGCCTTGGCCACCGCCCGGTAGGCATTGACCAGGCCGCGTCCGGACAGGATCTGTTCGCCGGAGATGCGGCCCTCGAGCTTCTCGATATGCGGAAACACCTGGAAATCGCGCGGTGAGCGCGGGCCGATATCCATATGGCCGCCCTCGCCGGGCACCGGTATCCAGTGATGCAGCGCATAAACCAGCCCGGCGACACCGAGCCCGGTTCCCGGGCCGAGCACCACCCGCCCGGAATTCGGTTCCGGCTCGTCGCCGCCGATCTTTTCCATATGCTCTTCGCCGAGCGCGACGACAGCCAGCGCCTGTGCCTCGAAGTCGTTGAGCACCACGACGTCGCTGAGACCGAGACTGGCGAACATCTGTCTCGGCTTGACGATCCATGGGCAATTGGTAAGCGGGATCTCGTCGCTTTCGACAGGACCGGCTACCGCCAGCACAGCTGAATTCGGCCGGACCGACGAGCGGTCGAGCACGGCCGACTGGATCGCCTCGTCAATCGTATTGAAGTTGGCGGTCTGGACGATGGTCGGCTCGCCGGCCTCGGAATTCGCGTCTAGTACGATCGAGAAGCGCGCATTGGTGCCGCCTATATCGCCGATCAGGATCGGAAATCGCAACAGAGTGTCGTCGTCGCTTACGCCTGGCATGCTCTCGTCCGTTCCCGACGCGTATCGCCGTTCTCTCGTTGACTAGCGCATGACCGCAAAAAGGGAAATCGGTTTTCGAAGTGGAGATGCACGGATGCAGACAGCGAACACGCTGCCCGCATCAGTGCCCCGGTCGTGGCCGCGGCAGCGGAATGCCGATCTCGGGCGTCGCCACAAAGGCGTTCGCCGAGGCCGGAAGCGCTGCCGCGCCGGCTGCGACCGTTGGCTGCGGCGCAGGCTCGGCTGCGAGAGCGGGTGCGGTGGCCGCGATCGGCACGCCGTCGCCATAGTAGGTGACTGCTTCCGCCGACGGCGGAGCTGGCGCGTCGAGCACGAATTGGCATTGCCTGGGCAGGTTCGCCATCGTCATCAGGTCGCGTGCCTTCGGCTTGTCCGGGTTCTTGTTGGGGCGCCACGGCTCCTCGGTGAACCACCAGGCCAGCGCCTGGTCGCAGCCATCGCCTGGCGCCGTCGCTTCCTGTGCCTTGCAGTCGGGTGATCCAGCCTGGCAGCCGATGCGAATGTGGAAGTGGTAGTCGTGGCCCCAGAACGGCCTGACCTTGCGCAACCAGCTACGGTCGCCTTTGACCGTGTCGCAGAGCTTCTTCTTGATCCCGGGATTGACCAGGATGCGCTCGACTTCGGGATAGCTCGCGGCGCGCTTCAACAACCGCGTGTGCATCGGCGTCCACAGCCCGTCCTTCACCAAATGGGTCTTTTCATCGACCATCAAGGTAGCGCTGATGTTTTCGCGCTCTTCGGCCGAGAGCTTACGGTCGGGCATCGGCGTCAGCCAGATGTCGGCGTCGAGGCCGATCTGGTGCGAGGCATGGCCGGTCAGCATCGGACCGCCGCGCGGTTGCGAGATGTCGCCGATCAGCAAGCCCGGCCAGCCGTCGGCAGCGGCATCGCGCGACAGTTTCTCGATCAGCGCGATCATTGCCGGATGGCCCCAGCGACGATTGCGCGACGGTCGCATCACCTCCCAGTGCCGGCCGTCCATGGGTAGGGCGACGCCGCCGGAAAAACAGCCTTTGGAATAAAAGCCGATCGATTGCGCTGCTGCGAGTGCCGGCAGCTTTTTGGCGCCGAACAGGTCCTTTGCCCGTTGCTCGGCGCTCCCTGGCTGCGTTGCAAGCGCCGCCAAGCCAGCGATGGCCAGTACTGCCGTCAGCAGCAGCGTTTTGCCCGGCAAGGCTCGCGCTAACGTCTTCCCCAAGCTGGACCCCTCCGCGATTTGAACCGCATCATACCATAGCCCGCGCAACGTATCGATCATGACCGTTTCATCGGGCTGCGCGCCTCGCCGTCGCGCCAGTCGCCGCTCGCCCACATGGCATCGAGCGCCGAGCGATAGTCGGGAAAGCGAAAGCCATAACCGGCCGCCTTGATTGCCGCGTTGGCGACACGCTTGTTCTCGCTGTAGAAAGACCGCGCCATGGGCGAAAGTTGGGCGGTCTCGAACGGAATTTCGGGCGGCGGCTCGATGCCCATCAATTGGGCGGCATAGGCGACGACGTCCTGCGGCGGCGCCGGCAGGTCGTCGGTGACGTTGAAGATGCCGCCGCGATTGCCCTCGGCGAGATGCCTGAGCGCACCGGCAATATCGTCGCAATGGATGCGGTTGAACACCTGGCCCGGCTTGACCAGCCGCCGCGCAGTGCCGTTTTCCAGGTTGACCAGGGCGTTGCGGCCCGGCCCGTAAATGCCGGAAAGCCGCAGGATCGCCACCGGCCGGTGGATGTCATGGCCCAATTGTAGCCAATCCTGCTCGGCTGCAACACGCATCACCGACCGCTTCGACAACGGCCGGCATTCGGCGGCCTCGTCCACCCAATTGCCGCCACGGTCGCCATAGACGCCGACGGTGGAGAGATAGGCGATCCATTCGAGCTCCGGCATGTTGGCCGCGATCTCCTCGCGTGCCGCGCCCAGCATCGGGTCGCCGGCCTTGTCCGGCGCGACCGAGACGACGAGATGGGTTGTCTTCCCAAGGGCATCGCCGATTTCGGAGGTCAGCGTGCCATCGAAACGCAGCGGCACGATACCGGCTTGCCGCAGCGCCGCGAATTTTTCCAGCGACCGTGTTGTACCGAAGATCGTTGTGTCGGCATCCCTGTTGGCGCGGGCGAAGGCCCTGCCCGAATAACCGGCGCCGAAGATGAAAATCTGCTTTTTTGTCATGTATGCGCCTCGATCGGCTTTGGCAGGGCCAGAAGCCATTCGCCTCTCACCGCCTCGTCATGTTCTGCTTGCAAAGCGGCTGCGGCACGTTCGGCGAACTCCCGACCCGGCACCAGCCGCGACAGCGCCCATACCGCAGCTCCGCGAACCAGGGGCGAGGCGTCGTCGAGCAGCGCGCGAACGGCGCCGGCCAGCGACAAGTCCTGGGAATTGCCGGCCGCTATCAGCACGTTTCGGATAAAACGGTCGCGGCCGATGCGCTTGATCGGCGAGCCCGAAAAAAGCGTGCGGAAGGCAGTGTCGTCGAGACGCAGCAGCTCGGCGAGCGGCGGTTCGCGCAAGTCCGCGCGGGCGGCAAGCTTTGCCTCCGAAGCGGCTTGGGCGAACTTGTTCCACGGGCAGGCGGCCAGGCAGTCGTCGCAGCCATAGATGCGATTGCCGATCTTTTCCCGGAACTCATGCGGGATCGGTCCTTTGTTCTCGATGGTGAGGTATGAAATGCAGCGCCGCGCATCGAGCCGGTAAGGCGCCGGAAAGGCGTCCGTCGGGCAGGCGTCGAGGCAGGCCCGGCAGGAGCCGCAATGATCGTTCTCAGGCGCGTCCGGCACCAGCTCGGCCGTCGTGAAGATGGTGCCGAGGAACAGCCAGGAGCCATGCGCGCGGCTGACCAGGTTGGTGTGCTTGCCTTGCCAGCCGAGGCCGGCCGCCTCGGCCAGCGGCTTTTCCATCACCGGCGCGGTGTCGACAAACACTTTCACGTCCCCGCCGGCGCGCGCCACGATCTTGCCGGCGATCTCCTTCAGCCGGCCTTTCATCACGTCATGATAGTCGCGGTTCTGCGCATAGGCCGAGATCGCGCCGCGGTCGCGCTTTGCCAGGATGTCGCGTGGGTCGTGGTCGGGGCCGTAATTCATCGCCAGCACGATGATCGAGCGGACCTCTGGCCAAAGCGTCGTCGGTTTGCCTCGCCGCTCGAGCGTTTCGGCAATCCAGCCCATCGAGCCGTGAAAGCCGTCGGCAACGAATTCGGCCAGCCGTTCCGGCGCCTGCGGAATCGCATCGGGCGTGGTGACGGCAATGGCGTCGAAGCCGGCATTCCGCGCCTCGCGGTCGATCAGCGCGCGCAGCTTTGCCGTATCAGAAATCGAGGTCCGCATAATGTGACACCGGCGACAGGCCGCGCACCCGGTCGGACAGAAGCGGCCGGAACGAAGGCCGTGATTTCACCCTTGTATACCATTCGCGCGCGGCGCTGTGTTCGCGCCAGTCGATCTCGCCGAGATAGTCGAGCACCGACAGTGCCGCCGCCGCCGCGAGATCGGCATAGGTGACCTTGTTGCCGGCCAGCCAATGACGGGTGCCGGCCAGCCAGTTGGTGTATTTCATGTGCTGGCGGATATTGGCGCGGGCGGCGCGGATCGCCGCCGAATCGGGCGAGCCGCCGCCTGCCGTTTCCGGCATGACCGGCTTCAGGACGCGCTCGCGCACTAGGTGCCGGGTAACCTCGCTTTCCGCCTTGTTGAGGTACCAATCGGTCAGCCGTCGGATTTCGGCGCGCTCCATCGGATCCTCGGCGAACAGCCGCTTGTCGCGCTTGAGTACCCCGCGCGTCTCGTCGAGATATTCGGCAATGACCACTGCGCCAACGATCGGCACGTCGCCTTCGGCGAGCAGGATCGGCAGCGTGCCGGCCGGGTTCAGCGCCAGGAACTCCTTGCGCCGCGTCCACGGCTTCTCTTCGATCAGCGCCAGTTCCTCGCCATACTCGCCAAAGGCGAGGCGGACGAAGCGGCAGCTGGCGAACATCGGATGGTGGAAAAGCGTCAGCATGGTCCCGCGATAATAGAGCGCACTGGCAAATCGCCGGCTGCGCCGGTAAGTCTTGGCCGCCCGATTCAGGGGCTGTCAGGGTGCTGCGACCTATAGGGGGAGTTCCGCGCCGTGACAAGCAAGCCCTTTTCTCACGCCCTCACTCCAACGCCGAGGTTGCCATGGAAAGCCAGACCGTCGTCGAAGCGCTGCTGCTCGGCATGCTCGAGGGCCTGACCGAGTTTATTCCGGTGTCTTCAACCGGTCATATCCTGCTTGCCGGCCATTTCCTCGGCTTTCATTCGACCGGCAAGGCCTTCGAGATCCTGATCCAGCTCGGCGCCATATTGGCGATTCTCAGCGTCTATTTCCGCCGTCTCTGGAAGATGCTGCTCGAGCTGCCCTACGATCGGCTGACGCGGCATTTCGTCCTTGGCATCCTCATCGCATTCCTGCCGGCGGCCATTATCGGCGCGCTGGCGCACGATTTCATCAAGACGGTGCTGTTCGAATCGCCGCGGCTGATCTGCATCATGCTGATCATCGGCGGTGTCATCCTGCTGCTGGTCGATCGCATGAAGCCGAAGCCCTATTACCACGATGTCGAGCGGTTTCCGACCAGGCTTTATCTGCAGATCGGGCTGTTTCAGTGCCTGTCGCTGATCCCCGGCACGTCGCGCTCGGGTTCGACCATCGTCGGCGCGCTGCTGCTCGGCGTCGACAAACGGGCGGCGGCGGAATTCTCCTTCTTCCTTGCCATCCCGACGATGGTCGGCGCCTTCGCCTTCGACCTGTTCAAGAACCGCAATGTGCTGAGCAGCGCCGACCTGCCCATCATCGCCGTCGGTTTCGTCGCCGCCTTCGTCACCGCGCTAATCGTCGTGCGCTTCCTGCTCGACTACGTCTCGCGCCATGGCTACGCGCTGTTCGGCTGGTGGCGGCTGGTCGTCGGCATCGTCGGCCTGGCGGGGCTGGCCATCTGGGGATGAGCCGGCGCGGATAGCGCAATCCCAGCCGGAACTCTATTCTTGCCCGAAGTCGAGCCATACGATCTTGTGGACGTATGGTTGGCAGGGGGAATGCGTGAGCGAAGTTCTTGACGCCCTCGTTATTGGCGCCGGTCCGGCGGGACTCGGCGTCAGCTACTTCTTGAAACGGCAGGGCCGCGACCACCGTGTACTCGATCGGGGCCGGATCGGCGAAACGTGGCGAACGCAGCGGTGGAACTCGTTTCGACTGAATTCGCCGACCATTCGCTCCATCTTACCCGGTGATTCCTACGAGGGGCCCGAGCCGTGGGGCGCGATAACCCACCACGAATTTGTCGCGTATCTCGAAGGCTATGCCGAGCGGCACCGCCTGCCGGTAAGCACCCAAACTCCGGTGCAAGAGCTGACGAGAGACGACGGGATCTTTCGCATCACCACGACGGACGGGGCATTTCTGGCGCGCAATGTGGTGATCGCCACCGGCGACCAGAATCGGCAGGTCCGGCCAGCAGGGTCGGCGGATTTGCCAACCGCAATTCGCCAAGTCGATTCCTCGGCTTATCGCAACCCGGCCGAGTTAGAGAGTGGCGCGGTGCTGGTGGTCGGCAGCGGTCAGACGGGCGGCCAGATCGCCGAGGATCTGGCGCTGGCCGGACGTGCGGTCTTTTTGGCGACCAGCCGCAACGGCCGTTGGGTGCGGCGCTACCGCGGGGGCAACATACTTAAATGGCTGACGCTGTCCGGTTTTCTCGACGTTCCGCGCAAGGAACTCGTCCTCCCCTCCGGCAAGCTGCAGGCCCGCGCGCTGGTCGGCGCGACCCATACGATCAGCCTGCAATCGCTGAGTGCACAGGGCGTGGTGCTGCTCGGCCGCTTCAGGGGTGTGGAGAACGGCAACCTCGTCTTCGGCGACGAGCTCGACGACCATATGCGATTTGCCGACGAGGTCTCCGCGAATGCCAAGCGCCTGGTTGACGAGTACATCGAGCGCGCCGGCCTCGAAGCGCCACTGGCCGAGGATGATCCAGCCGAGACGATTGAACCGCGCTTGCCCGATCCTCCGATCCGCTCCCTCGACTGGACGGCGAGCGGCATCAGATCAGTGATCTGGTGCACCGGCTTCACCGGCGATTTCTCATGGGTTCGGCTTCCCGGCGCGCTCGATGCAGCCGGCCAGCCCGTCCACGAGGATGGCGTCGGCGTTGTTCCAGGTCTCTTTTTCGCCGGCCTCGATTTCGGATCGACGCGGAAGTCGGGCACCATACCGGCCATTCCAGAGGAGGCGGCCGCCGTCGTGGAGCGACTCGTCCAAGCGGGAGCCGACTTGCCACGGAACGACGTCTAAACGAGCCGTCGAACGCGGGTTCTTGAACGTGCAAGAACATGACAGCTCTGGCGCGATCAAGACGACGCACGCTGCCTTTTGTCGAAGCGCACCGACAATTTTCCGTAGTCCGATTGGTGCGACAGCCAGAAATCGCCGGCACCTTCGATACGGCGCTCCGATTCGTGGCCGACTGCATCCATTGCCTCCATCAACGTGCGACGGCCTTGACCTCGGCGTCTTGACCTCGGCTGGTCGTCGTCGTGCTGACAGCACTGGCAATATGGGATGAGCCGGCGCAGTCGTTCGGAATGGTCGACCTGGAGACGCCAAAGGAGGTGCGTCAAGGCGCACGATCGGTCAGCGCGCTCGCGCCTTCCTCCGCGGCGCAATGTGCGCAGCAGTAGATGATGTCATCCTGTTCGACGCCATGTCCGATGATCCGGCATCCGCAATGCGGACACGTCGGAGCAAGTTTCTGGACCGCGCATTCGAAGCTGTCGAACGTGTAGGTCTCGTCGGCCATCGTCACGTTGAAAGCCTTGTCGTAGTCATTCCCGCATTGATCGCATCTGGCCATAGTTCTTTTCCTTCTTTCACTGGCTTCAAGCTCGACCAACCTGTCGCGCGGCGATAGGTTCCCGCCAGGATCAGGGGGCCGTCCTAAGCCGGAGACGAGAGCGAGCCTACGCGACGGCGCTGTTCGATCACGCGGATCACCTCGTCAATATCCCGCGGCTCGATGTCGAGTTCCTTCAGGCCAGGCGCGTCGATTGCTGCCACATTGTCCTGACGCATAAGATCGATCTGGTTGCGCGTTATGGGGGCAGCCGGGAGGAGTTCCGTGACGCCAGCCAAGGCGTTCCATACCGCAAACGGCACCGGCATCAGCTTGACGTGCGTATCGAGCTGTCGGGCGATCTCCCGAAGCAGTTCCTTATAGGTATAGATACGCGGGCCACCGAATTCGAATATGGATGAACCCTGGGTTCGCCCGTCGATCAGCCGGCTCACTGCTTCTGCGACGTCTGCCACATAGACCGGCTGAAGCCGTGTGCCACCATCGCCGAACAGCGGATAGACCGGCAGGAGGCGTATCATCCTCACAATGGTCGTGAGGAAAGCGTCGTCAGGTCCTGTCATGACGGCGGGACGCACAATGAAAGCGCCGGGAAATGCACTTTCCACGGCACCTTCTCCGCGCCCACGCGCCCTTATGTAATTCGAATCCGATTGAGGATCGGAGCCGATCCCTGAAATCTGGACGAACTGATCGATCGCGCGGTCGCGCGACGCGGCAGCGAGATCGGCCGCGGCTTTCACATGCACGCGTTCAAAGGTCTGGACGCCGTGCTCGACGTAAAGACTGACAGCATTCACGACCGCCTGTGATCCGGTAATGGCCGACCCGATCGAGGACGCATCCAAAATATCCGCCTCGACTGCTTCGGGCATCCTTGTAATCGAGGAAAAGACCAGGGGCACGCGAGCCGGATGGCGAGATGCGGCGCGCACCGTGAAACCTCTTTCCAGGAGCCGCTTCACAATCCTGCGCCCGAGAAAACCAGTTCCGCCGAACACGGTGACGATCCGTTCCGGGTTGAGATCGTCGGGATCCATTTGCCTCGCCATCCCTTTGTCCTCGCATAGCTGCCACGAGGACTGCCCTGGCCGGCATTTGAACCAGCCCGTCGAACATCAGGACGATTGAGGAACAACGCAGGAACGCTTTTGTTCCAGTCAGCGCTGGGCGGATGCTTGACAGATCGGCAAACCATGATCTGAACCGCAGGCGCAGCAAAACGGCCCCACTTCGAGAATGGCCTAGTTTCGCCCGTAAAACACATTCTCGACATGCACCGGCCAGCGCCACGGCAGTACCGCCACCATGTCGAAGCGCACCGATAATTTTCCGTAGTCGGATTGGCGCGACAGCCAGAAATCGGCGGCGCCTTCGATGCGGCGCTCCGATTCACGGCCGACTGCTTCCATTGCCTCCATCAGCGTGCGGCGCGCCTTGACCTCGACGATCAGCACCAGATCGCCGCGCCGCGCGATCAGGTCTATTTCGCCGAACCTGGTGCGGTGGCGGCGGGCCAGAATCCGGTAGCCTTTCAGCATCAGCGCCGCCGCCGCCAGCCATTCGCCGTGATGGCCGCGCCGGTAGGCCTTTTGCCGGCTGGCGCTCGGCCGTTCAGCCATCGCCGTCTCCGCCGGCCCCGTCTCTTCCGGCATTCTTGAGGTCGAGCAGCCGACGATAGAGCGCCTGCTTCTGGCTACCCGTCATCTTGGCGGCTTCCGCCGCTGCCTTGGAGGCCGGCATTTCGGCGGCGAGCGAAAGCAGAAGCCGGTCGATGTCGGCCGGTTCATCAGCGACCGCATCGGCCGGACCGACGCAGATGACGATTTCGCCTTTCGGCGTGTCGGCTGCCGCGTAGTGGCTGGCAAGCGACTGCAAGGTGCCGGTCCGCATTTCCTCGAAGGTCTTGGTCAGCTCGCGGCCGATCGCCGCCTTGCGGGCACCGCCCAGCACCTCGACCATGGCACTGAGCGTCTCGGCCAGCCGGCGTGGCGATTCGAAGAAGATCAGCGTTGCCGGCACCGCCTTCAGCGCTTCCAGCCGCGTCAGCCGCTGCCCGGTCTTCACCGGCAGGAAGCCGGCAAACAGAAAGGCGTCCGAAGGCAGGCCGGATGCCGTCAAAGCGGCAAGTGGCGCCGACGGTCCGGGGATCGGCACGACACGAATGCCGCGTTCCAGCGCCTCACCGACCAGCCGGTAGCCGGGGTCGGAGATGAGCGGCGTGCCGGCCTCCGAGATCAGCGCTACGCTTTGGCCGGCCAGCAGCGCCGCGATCAGCTTCGGTCCGGCCTCGCCGGCATTGTGCTCGTGGTAGGCGGTGGTGCGGCGGCGGATGCCGTAGCGGTCGAGCAGCACGCGGCTGACACGTGTGTCCTCGCAAGCGACGATATCGGCGGCGGCGAGCGTTTCCAGCGCGCGCAGCGTGATGTCGGCGAGATTGCCGATAGGCGTCGCCACCAGGTAGAGCGCCGGCTCGAGCGGCCGGGCGGCGATTTCGGTCTGCCCGACCACATAAATGCGTTTGGCCGATTCGCCGGTCACCTGCACAACTCCGTTCGACCCTGTTTGGCACGGCTCACGCTTGGTTGCAAAAGCCTGGGTTGCAAAGGCCCTGGTTCCAAAAGGGATGCCGACGTGAACCAGCCGCCATGCCTTCGCCATAGTAGGGAACGAAACCGTTGCCGGCGAATTTTGCACCTGATCTCGGGAGGAGCAGGATGAACAGCCTGACGATACAGGACGTTTTCGAACCCTACTATGCCGGCCGCAAACGCTTCGCCGCGCCAAGCGACAAGGGCCTGCCTGCCGAAGCCGCAGATGGCAGAGCCAAGAAGCCGCTTGCACGCCAGCGAACGGCAGAGAGCAAGCCCGCAAACGAAACCGACCGCACGATGGAGCACTGACCGGACGATGCCCAATCGCTTCGACATTTTCATCACCCGCCTCGAAACAAAAAGCGCCCGCGATGGCGCAGCGTCACATTCCACAGACGACCAGCACCACGCCTCACGCGACAAAAGCGAGATCAAGCCGGCCCGTTCCGGAGAGACCAGCGAAAAAGATCGCGCCAAACACCGCCACAAGCACGAGGCTTGACCCCGCAAACCTTAGCGATCGGTCGAGACAGTTCTCGAAGCGCGGTTGCGAATGCTCCGCGATGTATCATTCAACCCAGATACTTCGAGACACGCGCCTCCAGCAGGCCCACCAGAGCCCGGTCCATGAATGCATAGTCGTCGGGAATATCGAGGCAGATTACTCGAGCCTTTTTCAGGCTTGTCTTGAATTTCTGCTGCAGTTTGGCGCGGTGCGTTTTTTCCATCACGAAGATGATGTCGGCCCAGGCGACGAGTTCATGCGTCAACGGAATGTCGGCATCGTGATTAGTGCCGGCCGAAGCGACCTCGATGTCCCGCCGCTTGGAAAACACCTGCTCCGCCGTCGGGCTGCGCAAGCGATTCTGGCTGCAGATGAAGAGAACGTTCTTCAACGTGCTATCTGGCCAAATCCGCCACGACCGCATCGAGCACGATCATGCCGGCCGGCGTGGCGCGCAGGCGGGCATTGCCGATCGGCGCCACCAGGCCTTCGTCCTGCAGCACCGACAGCCGTGCCGTCGACAGGCCACGCCCTGAAAATGCCTCGTAGCGGGAAAGGTCGATGCCCTCCGCCAGCCTCAGCCCCATCAGCAGGAACTCGTCGGCCTCTTCCGACCGCGTCAGGACCTCGCCGCCGGTAACGCCATGACCCTTGGCCTCGACCAGATTGGCCCAGGTCTCCGGCATTTTCTCGGCGATCGTCACCACGCGGCGGCCATTTTCGACGAACCGGCCATGCGCGCCGGGACCGACGCCGACATATTCGCCATAGCGCCAGTAGGTGAGATTGTGCCGGCTTTCGGCGCCGGGCCTGGCGTGGTTGGAAATCTCGTAGGCCGGCAGTCCGCGCGCGGTGGTGATCTCCTGCGTTAACGCGTAGAGATCGGCGGCAAGCTCATTGTCTGGAATGATGAATTTCCTTGCCGCATGCAGTGCATGGAACGGCGTGCCTTCCTCGATGGTCAGCTGATAGAGCGACAGATGGTCTGCGGCGTGGCCGATCGCCTGCTCGAGCTCCGCCTGCCACGCTTCCGGCGTCTGACCGGGCCGCGCGTAGATCAGGTCGAACGACAGCCGTGGGAAAATCTCGCGCGCTAGGCCGATCGCATGCAGGGCCTCATCGACATTGTGCAAACGGCCGAGGAAGCGCAGATCCTTGTCGTTCAGCGCCTGCACGCCAAGCGATACCCGGTTGACGCCGGCCGCGCGATAGCCGCGAAAGCGCTCGGCCTCGACGGAGGAGGGATTGGCCTCCAGTGTCACCTCGATGCCGTCAGGCACCGTCCAGTTCTTCGCCACTGCATCCAGCACCGCCGCCACGGTCTGCGGTTTCATCAGCGATGGCGTGCCGCCGCCAAGAAAGATACTGGTCACCTCACGCGGCCCGGTGCGGCCGCGCATCGTCGCCAGCTCGGTCTCGAAAGCGCGGGCAAAACGCTCTTGGTCGACCGGCTGGTGGCGGACATGGCTGTTGAAGTCGCAATACGGGCATTTGGCCGCGCAGAACGGCCAGTGGACGTAGACGCCGAAACCAGGCCTGCGGTCGAGCAGCATGGTCATACGGCGGCCAATCGGGCTTGCGCGAATTTCTGGAAGGCGCGGGCACGGTGCGACAATGCGGTTGGCTGGCCGGGCTTCCAGCCATGCTTTTCCTTCGCGCTCATCTCGCCGAAGGTCTTTTCGAACCCATCGGGCAAGAACACCGGATCGTAGCCGAAGCCGAGCTCGCCGCGCGGCGGCCATACCAGCGTGCCCTCGACCTCACCGCGAAAATATTCCGCCTGGCCATCGGGGAAGGCCAGGCAGATGACCGCGACAAAGCGGCCCTTGCGCTGGGCAGGCGTGATCGCGCCAACTTCCTGCAAGGCCACTTCCGTGCGCTGCATGGCCATGCCGAAGTCGCGGGAGCCGTCCGGCGTCTCGGCCCAGTTGGCGGTGTAGACGCCGGGTGCGCCGTCGAGCGCATCGACACACAGGCCGGAATCGTCCGACAGCGCCGGCAATCCAGTGGCCTTGGCGGCGGCCAAGGCTTTTATGAGGGCGTTCTGCTCGAAAGTGGTGCCGGTCTCGTCTGGCTCCGGCAAGCCGTATTCCTTTGCGGACTTCGCTTCTATGCCGAATGGCGCCATCAGATCGGCGAATTCCCGCAATTTACCGATGTTATGGCTGGCGACGACGATCTTATGCCCGTCAAGCGAATGAACAGTTGGCGAATGCATCAGATGCCCCAGATTCTTGGCTCGGCGAATTCGATCGAATTGCCCGACGGGTCGCGAATATAGATCGAGCGGCCGCCCTGCGGCCATTCGAACTCGCTTTCGATGGCGATTTTCTTCGCCACAAGATGCGCTTTCCAGCGTGGGATTTCATCCGCGCTTGCGGCGAAGCAAAGATGGCCCTGGCCGACCGCGCCATGCGGCGGTACTTTGAGCTTGGCGTCGGCCGGCGGCGGCACTTTGGTCGCCTCGGCATTGAACATAAGCAGCACGCTGTCGCCGCAGCGGAAGAAGAGATGCCTGCCATCGACCTTGCCGAGCAGATCGAGCCCGAGCACGCCCGAATAGAACCGTTCCGCGGCAGCAAGGTCCGTCACGTAGAGTGCTGATTCCAGGATTGCAGAAGGAGTCACAGGATCGCCAATCTCATCAATATTGACCGCAGCTAAGCCACCGCCATTTGCTGCAAGCTGACCAGGCGCTGAATACCTTTCTTGGCGAGCCCCATCAGCGCCGCGAACTGCTCTTCCGAGAACGGCTCGCCCTCGGCCGTGCCTTGGATCTCGACGATGCCGCCCTTGCCGGTCATGACGAAATTGGCGTCGGTGCCGGCCGAGGAATCCTCGATATAGTCGAGGTCGATGACCGGCTGGCCATCATGGATGCCGCAGGAGATCGCCGCAACGTGATCCTTCAGCACCTTGCCCAGGCTCGCCATCTGGCGGGTTTCCATCCAGCGCAGGCAGTCGTAGAGCGCCACCCAGCCGCCGGTGATCGAAGCGGTGCGCGTGCCGCCGTCGGCCTGGATCACGTCGCAGTCGACGGTGATCTGCTGCTCGCCGAGCGCCTGCAGATCGACCACGGCGCGCAGGGAGCGGCCGATCAGCCGCTGGATTTCCAGCGTGCGGCCGCCTTGTTTGCCGGCCGAAGCCTCGCGGCGCATGCGCTCGCCGGTCGAACGCGGCAGCATGCCGTATTCCGCCGTCACCCAGCCCTTGCCGGAGTTGCGCATCCAGCCCGGCACCTTTTCCTCCAGGCTGGCCGTACACAGCACATGCGTGTCGCCGAACTTCACCAGGCACGAGCCTTCCGCATGCTTGGAGACGCCGCGCTCGAAGGAGATGGGGCGCATTTCGTCGAATTGGCGTTTGGAAGGGCGCATTCAGGCTTCTTTCTTTCTTCGGAATCTTGGCCGGGGAATCTTGGCCGGCTTGTAGCCGCACGGGGCGTGAGGCGCAAAGGAAAATGGACCGGTTGCGCCGACACCGCGGAAGTCTATATCTTCGGGGCGGAGGTTTTTGGCTCGAAATGACAAAGGCAGTCGATCCCGGTTTGCAGTCGCACGTGCTCCCGTCGCACGCGCTGCAATCGCCCGCGCTTCAATCGCTCGACATGCGTTCGCGCGACATCTTCCGGCGCATCGTCGATTCCTATTTGAGGGATGGCGAGCCGGTCGGTTCGCGCAGCCTGTCGCGCATCCTGCCGTCGTCGCTGTCGCCGGCCACCATCCGCAACGTGATGAGCGACCTTGAGCATCTCGGCCTGATCTATGCGCCGCACATTTCGGCTGGCCGGCTGCCGACTCAGGCAGGCCTGCGCTTCTTCGTCGATGCTTTCATGGAACTTGGTGACCTCTCCGACGAGGAGCGCCGCACCATCGAGGCCCAGGTGCGCGCCTCCGGCTCGGGCGCGACGCTGGAGCATATGCTGACCGAGGCCAGCCAGATGCTGTCCGGCATGTCGCGCGGCGCCGGCCTCGTGCTCGCCGCCAAGAATGAGGTGGCGCTTAAGCACATCGAATTCATCCAGCTCGAGCCGACCAAGGCGCTGGCCGTGCTGGTCTCGCAGAACGGCGACGTCGAAAATCGCGTCATCGATCTGCCCGCCGGCATCACCATCTCGCAATTGCACGAAGCCTCCAACTTCCTCAACGCCCATATCCGCGGTCGCACCCTGGCCGAGGCGCGGGTCGAGATCGCCCGCATCAAGGAAGAGACCAGGGCAGCCCTCGACACGCTGTCGCAGGATCTGGTCGAGAAGGGCCTGGCGGTCTGGGCAGGCGCTGAAAGCGGCGTGCCTGGGCGGCTTATCGTGCGCGGCCGCGCCAATCTCCTGGAAAACGTCACTGCCCAGGCCGACATAGAATTGCTGCGGCATCTGTTTGAGGATCTGGAGACGCAGGATGGGCTGATCCAGCTTCTCGACCTCGCCGAGGCAGGCCCAGGCGTGCGCATATTCATCGGTTCGGAAAACAAGCTGTTTTCGCTGTCTGGCTCCTCGCTGGTGGTGGCACCCTATCGCGACAAGGACGCGCGCGTCGTCGGTGCGCTCGGCGTCATCGGGCCGACGCGGCTGAATTATGCGCGCATAGTACCGATGGTCGACTATACCGCGCAGCTGATTTCGCGCATGCTGAGCTAGGAGCCGCCGCGGGCCTGCCGCAAGGAGGAGAAAAGAATGGCGCTGGAATCGTTCAAGGCCCAGATCAGTCTGCTGCTCGAAGAAATGATCAACCAGCCAGAGGATCAGCACGAGGTGCAAGAGCAATTGCGCGAGAAGCTGCAAGAGATGCGGGCGATGGGTTTGCCGCTGCCGGCCGATCTGGTCGCGCTGGAAAAGCGCCTCGACGACGACTTTTACGCCTCTGGCAACTGAACGGGTTCGGCTTCAAATCCTCGTGTGCTGGACGGCCGCTTGGAACGATCAATACCTGATGCCGTTTGCCCTGTTCGAGGCGAATCCCGGAGGACGTTGATGATCCGATCTGGCGGCTTTGCGGCCGTTGCCGCTGCCCTCCTTGTTGCGACACCGGCAGCCGCCCAGCAGGCGGACCAGAATGTGCTCAAAGGCGAAGCCGCGTTTGGCGATTGGCAAGCCGACAGGCCTGGCGTCCGACGCCTGATTGGGCCGCGAGACATGCCGGCAGCCGACCCCGGCCAATCCGCTTCGAACGGCGCCGGTGTGGCGGAACGGCCCGAAAGCGCCAAGCCAGAATTGCCGTCGGGCTTTTCGGCTGAAATGATCGCATCCGGCATCGTCAATCCACGTGTCGTGCGCGTCGCTCCGAATGGCGACCTGTTTGTTGCCAACAGCCATGCCGACCAAATACGCGTCTATCGTCTCGCCGAGGGCAGCGCCAAGCCCATCGAGAAAGCGATCTTCGCCAAGGGGCTCAATTATCCCTACGGCATCGCCTTCTATCCGCCAGGAGACAAACCGCAATGGGTCTATGTCGCGAACAGCGACAGCATCGTCCGCTTCCCCTATCGCGATGGCGACTTGAAGACATCCGGAAAACCAGAAACCATTGTCGCCCAAATCCCGTCGGGTGGTCACACGACCCGCGACATCGCCTTCTCGCAGGACGGCAAAACGCTTTATTTGTCGGTTGGCTCCGCCTCGAACGTCGCCGAGGATATAGGCAAGGAGCCGGATAGCGGCCTCGACGCCTGGGCCAAATCAAAGCCGCTCGGGGCGGCCTGGGGCTCCGAGGACGGCCGTGCCGATGTGCTCGCCTTTGACCCGGATGGGAAAAATCCCCGAACTGTCGCCACCGGCCTGCGCAACTGTACGGGCATGACCGTGCAGCCCGCCACCGGCGCATTGTGGTGCGTCGTCAATGAGCGCGACGAGCTCGGCGACAATGTGCCGTTCGAATTTGCAACAGCGGTCAAGGACGGCGGATTCTATGGCTGGCCTTGGTACTACATCGGCAATAACGAGGATCCGCGCCATCAGGGCGAGCGGCCAGACCTCGCCGGCAAGGCCACTGTCCCCGATGTATTGATGCAGGCGCATTCGGCGCCGATGAATATAGCCTTCTACGACGGCAAGAACTTCCCGGCGGATTATCAGGGTGACGCCTTCGTCGCCATGCATGGTTCGTGGAACCGTGGCGCCAGGACCGGCTACAAGGTGGTAAGGCTCAAATTCAGGGATGGCAAGCCGACCGGCGAATATGAGGACTTCATGACCGGCTTCGTCATCTCGAACGACGCCGTCTGGGGCCGCCCGGTCGGTGTCGCGATGGCCAAGGACGGCTCGCTGATCGTCACCGAGGACGGTAATGGCACCATCTGGCGCGTTACCTACGAAGACGGCCGCTCCTGAACGGCGGTGTCGCCTGCTGCGCTGGCGCAATCGAATCCGGGCCGAGGGAATTCACCCAACTTCAACATTGTGCGACAAGCGCGAATCATGACACTCACCGGGTTTCTCGCCTATAGCGCCGCCCTCGGCATCGCCGCGGCCATCCCCGGCCCCGGCGTCACCGCGCTCGTTGCGCGTGCGCTGGGTTCCGGCTTCCGCTCGTCGCTGGCCATGTCGTTCGGGCTGATGCTCGGCGACCTGACCTATCTCACTGCCGTGGTGCTCGGCCTGGCTTTCGTCGCACAAACTTTCGGCATGGTCTTCCTGGCCATCAAATGGCTGGGCGTCGCCTACCTCGCCTTTCTTGGCTGGCGTTTCTGGACGAGCGGCATCACGCCGGAGACGGTGGAGGCGAAGAAAGGCAAGGGCGGCTTGGCATCCAGCTTTGTAGCCGGCCTCGCCGTCACGCTCGGCAATCCGAAGACGATGATCTTCTATCTTGCCATCACCCCGACCATCGTCGATCTGAAGACGATCACGCTGGCCGATTACGGCATCCTCGTCGCGCTCACCATCGTCGTCCTGCTCGTGGTGCTGGTGCCCTATCTGGCGCTGGCGGCCAAGGCGCGCTGGTTCCTGAAGTCGCCGCGGGCGCTGAGGGTACTCAACCGCACCGCCGCGGGCTTCATGGTCGGTGCGGCGGCGGCAATTGCCGCCCGCCAATAGATCTCTTTCGCCAATCCGCCCAAGGATTGCCACGCCTTGCAAGGGCGGGGGTACTCAGCACGAACTTCACTCGGATATTTTTCGGTCGACAGCCTATCTTGCGCGGCGGATGGCTCTATCCTAGGCCCCGCCCGACTCTTGCCGCTTGACCTCTGGGAGGAAATCAATGAACAAGCCCGCCACCCCCGCACACGTGCCCGGCCGCGGCCGCATCTACAATTCGATCACCGAGACGATCGGCGACACGCCGCTGGTGCGGCTTGATAAATTCGCCAGGGAGAAGGGTGTCGTCGCCAATCTGCTGGCCAAGCTCGAATTCTTCAACCCGATCGCCTCGGTCAAGGACCGCATCGGCGTGTCGATGATCGAGGCATTGGAGGCTTCGGGCAGGATTACGCCCGGCAAGACCACCCTGATCGAGCCGACCTCGGGCAATACCGGCATCGCGCTCGCCTTTGCCGCCGCTGCCAAGGGCTACAAGCTGATCCTGACCATGCCGGAAACCATGTCCGTCGAACGCCGCAAGATGCTGGCTCTGCTCGGTGCCGAACTGGTGCTGACCGAAGGGCCGAAAGGCATGAAGGGCGCCATCGCCAAGGCGGACGAGCTGGCGGCAACGCTGCCCGACGCTGTCATTCCGCAGCAATTCGAAAACCCGGCCAATCCGGAAATCCATCGCCGCACCACGGCCGAGGAAATCTGGAACGACACCCATGGGGAAGTCGATATCTTCGTTGCCGGCATCGGAACCGGCGGCACCATCACCGGCGTCGGCCAGGTGCTGAAGAAGCGCAAGCCCTCGGTGCATGTCGTCGCGGTCGAACCGGAAGCCTCGCCGGTGCTGTCGGGCGGTCAGCCAGGCCCGCACAAGATCCAGGGCATTGGCGCCGGCTTCGCGCCAAAAATCCTCGATACGACGATCTACGACGAGATCGTCAAGGTCTCGAACGAGGATTCGGTTGCCAATGCACGGCTCGTCGCTCGGCTCGAAGGTGTGCCGGTCGGCATCTCGTCGGGTGCCGCCCTGCAAGCAGCGATCGTCGTCGGCTCGCGGCCCGAGAACAAGGGCAAGAACCTCGTCGTCGTCATCCCCTCCTTCGCCGAGCGCTATCTCTCGACGATCCTGTTCGAGGGGTTGGGGACTTAGGGTCTGGACACGAGTAGCGATCCCTTCGCGCTGCCCTCCGGCGGGCCGCTGAAAATACCTGTAGCGACATCGTTCGCTGGAGCGGCGGGTCCCTTCCGTATCAAATCGTCGCTGCCCGGCAGGTGGAGGACTTCATGTACAAGCTCTATACGCGTGCCAATACCGGCGGCTTTGTCATCGAGGCGGCGCTCGCTTTGGCGGGCGTGCCTTTCGACCAGATCGACGTTCCGAAGGGCCGACCCGACCAGGCCTTTTTAGATATCAGCCCCTTGAACCAGGTGCCGGTCCTGATCTTGCCGGACGGACGCTCGATGACCGAATCGGCGGCGATCTGCATCCTGCTGGCCGAGCGCCACCCGGAAGCAGGACTGGCGCCCGCTGCAAGTTCGGCTGACCGTGCCGACTTCCTGCGCTGGATGTTTTTCATGTCCTCCATCTATTCGGCTGACCTGCGGTTCTTCTACGCTCATCGCTACACGACCGATCCCCGCGGCGTGGACGCTGTCAAACAGGCGGCGGTCTCGGAAATGGATCGCAGCTTCGCCATTCTCGATGCCGCCCTCGCAGGCCATCACTGGCTGGCCGGCGACCGGCTCTCGCTGGCCGACATCTATCTCGTCATGTTGGTGGCCTGGCATCCGGAGGTCGCGAAGGTTCCAACCGCTTGGCCGAATATCGAACGCCTGTGGGCCAATTTGCGGGAACATCGAGTGATAAAGAGGCTGAATGCTTCCCACGACATGTGGCCGGCCTAAGCACTCCGCCTTGTCTCAGTGTCTTTCCGCGTGGCCGAGCCATGCCCGTCGTTCCTGCAGGAACCGGCGCACGGCCGGATCGCGTTCGAGGCCGATAGCCCGGTCATAGGCCTCGCTCGCTTGCGGAACTTTGCCGAGTCTGGCCAGCAGGCCCGCGCGGGCGGCCCAGTAAGGTTGATAGTCATACAGCCGCTTGTCGCCGCTGAGTTGATCAAGCGCGCCCAATCCTGCTGAAGCACCTTCGGCCTCGGCAATCGCCACCGCACGGTTGATCGACACCACCGGCGAGCCGGCAATCACCGACAGCGCGTCGTAGAGCTCCTTGATCGCGACCCAGTCGGTACAACCGGTCAGCCGCCGTGTCGTATGGGCGGATTGCACGGCGGCCTCGAGCTGGTAGCGGCCGACAACACCCTCGGCGGCCGCGCGCCCGAGCAGCGCCTCCGCTTCATCGATCAGGGTGTCGTCCCACAATGCAAGATCCTGCTCGGCCAGCGGCACATAGTCACCCGCCGCATTGCGCCGGGCTGCACGCCGCGCCTCGGCGAACAGCATCAGCGCCAGCAGGCCGAGTGCTTCCGGCTCATCCGGCATCAGCGAGGCGATCAGACGGCCGAGCCAGATGCCTTCGGTCGCGAGATTGCGGCGCCGCGTTTCGGTGCCGGCCGGGTCGGACCAACCTTCGGCAAACGCCGCGTAGATCGCTTCCAGAACGGTGCCCAGCCGCTCGCCGAGCTCGGCCCGCTCCGGCACGCGGAACGGAATGCCTGTCTCGCCAATTCGCGTCTTGGCGCGCACCAGGCGCTGGCTCATCGTGGCTGGCGAGACAAGAAAAGCCGAGGCGATGGTCGCTGCGTCGAAGCCCAGGACCGTCTGCAGGATCAGCGGTGCTCGCACGCCGGCCTCAATCGCGGGATGGGCGCAGGCAAACATCAGCCTGAGCCGCTCGTCCGGCAGGTCTTCCTCGGCCATGCGCGCCTCCATCTCCTCGGCGATCAGTCTGAGGTGGTCGCGGCCCGCCTCGCGTGTCAGCCGCCGTCTGACCGCGTCGACGCGGCGCTTGCGTGCCACCGCCAGCAGCCAGGCTTCCGGCTTATCGGGCACGCCCGCCTGTGGCCAACGCTCGAGCGCCGCTGCAAAGGCATCGGCCAATGCGTCCTCGGCAGCGGCCACGTCGCGCGTGCGCGCGGCGAGATAAGCGACCAGCTTGCCGTAGCTTTGCCGGGCGGCCGCTTCCGCCGCCGCCCGCGCAGTATCGGGCAATTCCGGCATCACATGGTGAGTTCCCAGATCGGCCGCACCTCTACCGTGCCGGTGCTGGCGCCCGGGCAGCGCGCCGCCCAGGCAATGGCGGCGTCGACGTCCTCCGCTTCGATCATATAGAAGCCGGCAAGCTGCTCCTTGGTGTCGGCATAGGGGCCGTCGAGCACGTTGGACTTGCCATTGGCCATCCGCACCGAGGTAGCGGATTGCGTCGGCTTCAGCCGGTCGCCGGCGAGCCAGGCTCCGGATTTCTTCAACGCTTCGGTGTAGGCGACGTACGCGCTCGACATCTGTGTCACCGCATCTGCTGGCGCGGCTGCCATCCCCGCTTCGTTTCCATAGATCAAAAGCATGTATCGCATGGTCTTCTCCCGTTTCTCGAAGGCCGCATCGTTGCGAGCCGGACTTATGTCGCGCGGCCCTGCCGGATTTCGACAAGCGCTGGAAAAATCTTTCTGCCGCGATGCGACCTCGCGCAAGCGCCAACGTGTTGCGGCACTGCTTAGCCGTTCGTCTAATCGCTGCTATTGCGGGTTGGCATTTCCCGCCCGCTGTCTAAACTCGCTTCGTGCCGCCGAGGAGGGCACGGCGGCGAATTTTCAGGGAGGAAATCGCATGCTCAATTTCAGGACGAAATTTGTTGCAGCCGGCGTGCTGGCGCTGTCGCTTGGCCTTGGCGCGGTATCGGTCAAGGCACAGGAATTCATCAACGTGCTGACCGGCGGCACGTCCGGCGTCTACTATCCGCTCGGCGTCGCGCTGTCGGAAATCTACGGCAAGGGCATCGAAGGCGCGCGCACCCAGGTGCAGGCGACGAAAGCGTCGGTCGAAAACCTCAACCTGCTGCAGCAGGGCAAGGGCGAGATCGCCTTTGCGCTCGGCGATTCCGTCAAGCTGGCCGCCGAAGGCAACACCGAAGCAGGCTTCCCAGGCAAGCTCGACAAGCTGCGCGGCATTGCCGCCATCTATCCCAATTACATCCAGATCGTCGCCAGCAAGGAATCCGGCATCAAGACGCTCGCCGATCTCAAGGGCAAGAGCCTTTCGGTCGGCGCGCCGGCCTCAGGCACCGAGCTCAACGCCCGCACGATATTTGCCGCTGCCGGGCTGAAATACGAAGACCTCGGGCGGATCGAATATCTGCCCTTCGCCGAATCGGTGGAGCTGATCAAGAACCGCCAGCTCGACGCCACGCTGCAGTCGGCTGGCCTTGGGGTCGCGTCGATCCGTGACCTCGCCACCTCAGTGCCGGTAAACATCGTTGCCGTGCCGGCGGAGGACGTCGCCAAGATCGGCTCGCCCTATCTTTCCGTGGTCATCCCCAAGGGCACCTACGAGGGCCAGACCGAGGATGTTGCGACCGCCGCCGTCGGCAATTTCCTGATCACCAGCGCCGATGTCTCCGACGAGACCGCCTACCAGATGACGAAACTGCTGTTCGAGCATCTCGACCAGCTCACCGCTGCCCACGCCGCCGCCAAGGCGATCGACCCGGCCAAGGCGCTCGACGGCATGCCGGTGCCGCTGCATCCAGGCGCCGAGAGGTATTACAAGGAAAAGGGATTGGTGAAGTAAGGAGCCATCCCTCCCCTTGAGGAGAAGGTGAACAGCTGCCGAAGGCGAATGGACGGGTAGGGTCGGTTGAGGCCGCGCACTGCCGCACCGACCCCACCCGCCTCGCTTCGCTCGGCACCCTCCCCTCGAGGAGGGGACCGCCCCGCCAGGAACCCCGCTAATGACCGTAACCCCGACCGTTCTTTCCCCCACAGCGGAAGCTCCTGTCGAAGGATTGCCGCCTGGCTTCGGCGAAGGCATCGCCGGCAAGGCGGCTTTTTTTATCGCCATCGCCTTCTCCATCTTCCAAATCTACATCGCCGCCTATGGCAGCCTGCCGAGCCAGGTCATACGCGCCATGCATGTCGGCTTCCTGCTGCTGCTCGGCTTTGCCCTAATCGCCAATCTGCGCGCCAAAAGCGTCCCGGCGAAAGCAGTGTTCTGGACGCTCGGCCTGCTTGGTTTCGCCACCGGTCTGTACAATTGGGTGTTCTATGCCGACCTCATCCGCCGCTCCGGCTTTCTCACCACGCCTGACCTGATCGTCGGCGCGGTGCTGGTCGTGCTGGTCTTCGAGGCGGCGCGGCGGTTGATGGGGCTGCCGCTTGCCGTCATTGCCTTCATCTTTCTCGCCTACGCATTTGCCGGCAATCATCTGCCACCGCCGTTCATCCATCGCGGCTATGATTTCGCCCAGCTCGTCGACACCTTCGCCTACTGTACCGAAGGCATCTACGGCACGCCGATCTATGTCTCGGCCGCCTACATCTTCATCTTCGTCGTTTTCGCCGCCTTTCTTGAGCGCGCCGGCATGATCGCGCTGTTCAACGATTTTGCGCTTGGCCTGGTCGGCTCATGGCGCGGCGGCCCGGCACAAGTCTGCGTGCTGTCCTCGGCGCTGATGGGCACCATTTCCGGCTCCGGCGTCGCCAATGTGGTGGCCAGCGGCCAGTTCACCATCCCGCTGATGAAGCGCTTCGGTTTCCGCTCGGCTTTCGCCGGCGCCGTCGAGGCGACCTCGTCGATGGGCGGTCAGATCATGCCGCCGGTGATGGGAGCGGTTGCCTTTATCATGGCCGAGACCCTGAACATCCCCTATGCCGCTGTGGTCAAGGCGGCGATCATTCCGGCGCTGCTCTATTTCGGCGCCTGTTTCTGGCAGGTGCACCTGGAAGCCGGCAAGGCCGGCCTGCACGGCATGGCCAAGGCCGACCTGCCCAACCCGTGGGATGCGGTGAGACAACATTGGCCGCTGGTACTGCCTCTCGCAGCACTGATCTACCTGCTGTTTGCCGGCTACACACCGGTGTTCGCCGGCACCATGGGCCTGGCGTTGACCATTGTGCTTATCCTCGGCACGCCGCTGGCAGCATCAATCGGGCCGCTCGCCTTCCGCATCGTCTTCTGGCTGGCGCTCGGACTTGCCGCGGCTTCCTTCATGAAATTCGGCGTCAACATCCTCAGCCTGGTCATCGCCGTGCTGGTCGCCGCCTGCCTCACCTTCAAGGGCGGGCGCGAGACGCTGCGCATATGCGTGGATTCGCTTGCCGAAGGAGCAAAGAACGCGCTGCCGGTCGGCATTGCCTGCGCCATTGTCGGCATCGTCATCGGCACGTTGACGCTTACCGGCATCGCCTCGACCTTCATCGGCTGGATCATCTCGATCGGCGAGAACAATCTGTTCCTGTCGCTGCTTTTGACCATGCTCACCTGCCTGGTGCTCGGCATGGGCATACCGACCATTCCCAACTACATCATCACTTCGTCGCTGGCCGGGCCAGCGCTGCTGTCGCTCGGCGTGCCGTTGGTGGTCAGCCATATGTTCGTCTTCTATTTCGGCATCATGGCCGATCTCACCCCGCCTGTGGCGCTGGCCGCCTTCGCCGCCGCGCCCATGGCCAAGGAAAGCGGCCTCAAGATCGGCGTCCAGGCCACCAAGCTTGCCATTGCCGGCTTCGTTGTGCCGTTCATGGCGGTCTATACCCCGGCGCTGATGCTGCAGGACCCCGGCCCGATCGCCGCCCAGTTCGGCTATCCCGTCGAGGTCGCCTATATCGTCATCAAAGCCTGCATGGGTATCGTCCTGTGGGGCGCCGCGGCCGTCGGATTTCTCGCGCGGCGCATGGCCTGGTGGGAACGCCTCGTCGCCTTCGCCGCCGGCGTGCTGCTGGTTGCGGCGCTGCCGCTCACTGACGAGGCGGGCTGGGCGCTGTCCCTTGTCTGGATCGGCTGGCACTGCTGGCGCGCGCGGCAGGCTTCGCTGGCTAATTCAGCATGAGCCTCTGCATCGTCGCGGCCGGCAAGACGGTAACGCTCGCGGTCGCTGCCTTCACGCTCTCCTGGGTGCATTCGGTGGAGAAGACCCAGTGGCAGGAAGACTGGAAGGTGCTGCCGTCCGGCCTGCAGCTGGTCGAGGCCCGCATCAAGGGATCGGGCGCCGGGATGGAGCCGCCGCAAGGCTCGGTGCTGAGAAACGGCTGGTGGGTCTATGCGCCCAAGGTCGGGCCACAGCGGCGCCTCGCGCTCGCCGCCTCGGGTGCCACGGGTCAGGGCTGGACGCTGTGCACGGCGCAGGACTGTCGCGAACTGGCCAAACTGGCAGGCGGCACGATCTCGCTGGAGCCGTGCGGGCCGGAGGGCTCCAGCCAGCCGCGGTAGCGGACGATCATGCCGGCAAGCGGATGCGAGATCTCGACATGGAAGCGGAAGCGGCCATCCTTCACCGTTTCGTAGGAAGTCGAGCGTGGACCGAGCCACATCGGAAGCGGCAGGCCAAAAAAACTCCAGCGGCGCAAGACCAGCGCCAGCCGGCCGTCTTCTGCAACCAGCGCCATCGCGAAGGTCAGCGGGCCGAAGCGTTCGCACAGCAGGCGCTGCGATCGACCCCGGCCCGCGGACTGTACGCTCGAAAAACTGTGCTTGCCGAATGTCCGCGTCCAGGTCTCGCCGTCCTTGTCGGTGTCGAAGCGGACATGAACCGGGATGCCCTCGCTTGCCCCGGGGAAGCCGACCATCCAGGCCATTAGCCGGCCAAGAACATTGCGCCCGCGTTCGACGCACGCGCGGCCTGCCGCCGTGATCGTACGGTCATGCATTGAACGAATTGCGTCGGGCAGGGTCTTGCCAGGCATTGCCGAGCAGCTCGGCATAAAGCGGCTCGCTCTCGTCGCTGGGCTCGTCCCTGAACCCGGTGCAGATCGTTTTGCCAGCGAACAGGGCTTCGTAATCCCGGAGTTCCAGATCGCGCACGGCAGCCCGTGCGCCCGGCGCGGGCTGATCTCCGGCCAATGCTTTGCGGACCAACGCTTCGACCGCCATCGACGGGATCAGCGGCCCGTCATTGCCCTCCGCCAAGAGATGCCACGAGCGCTTAACGGTGGCGCCCGCCCGGTCCGATCCCTCCACCTCGACGAACATGCCGCCGCGATGCTCGCCCCAGCACAGCCGGTTCGTTGCCTGATGCATCAGCGGCGCCAGCGGCGAAAGCGAACCGATCAATCCGGCGCGCACCAGCCAGGCGAGGCCGATCAGGGCGCGGTGCAGCGTCTCGGGAACCGGCCCGGCGCCCATCCAGATGGTCTTCGCCTCCGGCCAAAGCTTGGCCAGAGCGCGCAGGTCCGGAACGTCGACCAGAGAAAACAGCGTGTTTCGAAGCGGCAGCCGGCCCGGCGGCGCGATAGTGTAGCGCAGCTGCTCGGTAAACGGACGGCCTTGTTCGGGACGGCCATTGCGAACAAGCCGCACCGGCCGACCGGCATAACCGGCGATAGCCCGGATGACGTTCCCGCCGACGCCGGCAAAGGGCGAAGGCGCGATGCCGCCGCGAATGCCGTCGACCCGCGTCAGGTCCGAAGACAGGCGACGCACCACCGCCGCCGTCAGCACCGGAAAGCTCGACACGCCGGACAGCACGAAGACGCCGGCGTTTCGCGCCGCCTCGTCGAACGCAGAGACACCGGCGACGAAATCCGAGCCGTCGGCTAGATCGAGATAGTTGATGCGCCGGGCGATGCAGGCCTCGATCAGGCGATAGCGTCCCTCGCCATAGGCCTGGAACGGACCGCTCGCGTCGACTACAATATCAGGCTCAAATGCAGCGAGTTGCGCGGCGAGATCGCTGTCACGGTCGAACAGTGCCGGCACCAGCTGGGCTGCTGTCGGGGCGCGCTTCTTGCAATAGGCATCGGCCCTGGCAAGCGAACGCCCGGCGACGATCAGGATCAGACGCGGCTCGTCGTCAAGCAGCTCGACGATACGGCCACCAAAGGTGCCATAGCCGCCGACTATAAGAACCTTCATTCGCAGTTCCCCCAAAGTGCCGGCGCGCCGCCCGCTCGCTACGTCCGGCGACGGCAACGAACCCTAGCCGATCAACCTTGCCCTGACCTCGGCGGAAGGGATTTCACAGCTGTCCTTTTTGCCAAACAGGGCGTAGCGGTTCTTTGCGATGCGGTCGTAGAGCCAGTCGCGAAGCTGGCACGGCAACAGCAGCAGCACCCGCGCCGCCCGCCACGGCCAGCCGAGTTCGGCCATGACGGCAACGAAACTGTCCAGGCGGGTGAAAGCGGCGCCATCGATGATGACGAGATTGGTCTCGTAGCTATCCGTCCGCAGCCCGTATTTCTTGAACAGCACCTCGCCGAACGGCGACTGAGCCGTTACGAAATGGAAGCGGCCCTTGCGGTCGAGCTTCACCACCATGCGCACAAAGCCCGAGCACAACACGCAAATACCGTCGAACACGATCAACGGGCGACTTGCACCGAATTGTGGCGGCTCAGGAGAATGGTTCGGCTCGACGATCACGTGACGCCCGGCAGCTGGTGTCAGGCGACACTAGGCCTGCCGGCGGCTGGATCAAAGCCCGGAATGCTAGAGGCCTGGCGTTGTCGCACGCCGTCTGTCGGTCAGCGCAGGGCGCTCGGCGCGATAGGTCGTTGACCGGTTGTCGGCGTCGGGCCGGCAGATCCGGCTGTCGTGACGGCTTTCCGTGGTCATCATTAGTGCACGCTGATCCCAAGCGTGTTGCCACGGCGCGCGCAGGCGGGGCCTGGGCCGCGCATATAATAGCGCTCAGGCCGATAGGTCGGAGCGACGAATTCGCGGATGGCGGCGGCATAGCCGGCGATTTGATTCCAGAAGCTCATTTTACTCGGTCCCTGTCCCGTTTCGGATGTCCCTTCCGAATTGCGGGGATCATAGCGTCCAGGCGTGAATAGTCGGTGAACGCGATGTTAATCTCTGGTCGAAAATGCCTTTGTTCATGGCTGGAATGCGGCTGATTCGCGGTGTTTCCATGCAGTCCGTCGGCATTTCGTCCAGTGTGACTTTTGCATCACATATGTTTCGCCTGAATGTCGCAGAGGCGCGGTTTTGTTTCAGGTTTTGCCGGACCGCGAAATTTCCGTGCACGCGGCCGGAAAACCAGGAACCGGCCCGTCAGCCGCACGTTGATTTCCCAGTGCCGGGACGAACCGGCTCCACAGGCTGTGGTGCTCGGGTGGGCCGCAGCCAAAAATCCGAAACCGCAAGAGCAATGGAAAGGCAAAGGCCATGGGTTTCTTTTCGAAGGATATCAAAACCCTCGACGACCTCTTCGTGCACACGCTGCGCGACATCTATTACGCTGAAAAACAGATCGAGAAATCGCTGCCGAAGATGATCGACAAGGCGAGTGATCCGCAGCTGAAAGCCGGCTTTGAGAAACATCTCGCTCAGACCAAGGGTCATATCCAGCGTGTCGAGCAGGTGTTCGAACTGCACGGCGTGAAGGCCAAGCAGGTCGACTGCCCAGCCATCGACGGCATTCTCGAAGAAGCCGACGACGTCAGCGGCGACATCGCCGACAAGGAGGTCCTCGACGCTGCGCTGATCGCCTCTGCCCAGGCGGTCGAGCATTATGAGATGACCCGTTACGGCACCCTGATTGCTTGGGCCAAGCAACTGGGCCGCAGCGACTGCGCCAATGTGTTGGCCAACAACCTCAAGGAGGAGCAGGCAACCGACCGCAAGCTTACCGAGATAGCGGAAAGCAAGGTCAACCTGCAAGCCGCCGAGTAGCGCAGTGAGTGAGAACAAGGCAAGGCTGGGTTGAAAGCCCGGACTTGCCTTTGCGCTGCCGGAACCGGAACGGACTTTGCCCGTTCTCGGTTGAACATTGTCGTGCAGGGAGTTTGTCATGGCGCCGCGCCCGGCCTGGAGAGGGTATCTCAAGCTTTCGCTGGTCACTTGCGCCGTCGAACTGACCAATGTCGTCACCCAGGCGGAGAAAGTCTCATTCCGCGTGCTCAACCGCAAGACCGGCAATACCGTCAAGCGCGTCTATGTCGATTCGGCAAGCGGCAAGCCGCTCGATGAAGGCGACGAGATCAAGGGCTACGAAATCGGCGACGGCGACTTCGTCCAAATCGAGGAGGAGGAGATCGAAGCCGTGCAGATCGAATCCTCGCACACGATGAGCCTCGATGGTTTCATCGAAAAATCCTCGATCCAGCAGATCTATCTCGACGCGCCCTATTATGTGACGCCTGCGGACGAGGTCTCGGAAGAGGCCTTCGCCGTCATCCGCGACGCCATGGCCGCCAAGAAGACGGCGGGGCTGGCCCGCATTGTGCTCTATCGCCGCGAACGTCCGGTGGTCATCGAGCCGTTGGGCAAGGGTCTGCTGCTGACGACCTTGCGCTATGGCGATACGGTTCGCAGGCCCGAGATAGTGTTCGGCGACATCAAGACGGTGAAGACCGACGCCGAGATGATCAGGCTGGCCGAACACATCGTCGATGAGAAACAGGCGGCGTTCGATCCTTCCGAATTCGAGGACAAATACGAAAATGCCCTGATCGAGCTGGTCCGCGCCAAGAAGGCCGGCAAGAAGGCACCGAAGGCCAAGGCGGAACCACGGCCCTCCAACGTCGTCAACCTCTTCGATGCGCTGAAGAAGAGCCTTTCGTCGGAAGCCGGTGCGCCGGCAAAGACCGGACGCCCGGGAAAAGGCGCCAAGTCCAAAGCCGCCCGGCGCAAATCTGCTTAGGATCCGCCCATGGCCAGCCTCGAGCAGTATCACGCCAAGCGCAATTTCAAGAAGACGGCCGAACCAGCCGGCAAGGTTTCGCGCGGCAAGAAAGCCGTGCCGGGTGGCATCTTCGTCATCCACAAGCATGCCGCCACCAGGCTTCACTACGACCTTCGTCTCGAGCACGGCGGCGTGCTGTGGAGCTGGGCGGTGACGCGAGGCCCGAGCCTCGACCCGCACGAAAAGCGACTCGCCGTGCATGTCGAGGACCACCCGATCGACTATGCGCCGTTTGAAGGCACCATCCCGAAGGACCAATATGGCGGCGGCTCGGTCATTGTCTGGGATGAGGGAACTTGGGTCCCCGATGGCGACCCGGCAAAGGCGATGAAGAAAGGCCATATCAGTTTCGAACTGCATGGCCACAAATTGCATGGCGCATGGCATCTGGTGCGGCTGAAGCCGCGTCCGGGCGAAAAGCGTGACAACTGGTTGCTGATCAAATCCGACGATGCCGCCGCACGCCCAGGCGAGGATATTTTGCAGGAGGCGCCACAATCGGTGAAATCCGGCCTGACCATCGAGGAGGTCGGCGAAGGCAAGACCGCCGACGGCAAGAAGCCAAGCGTCTGGCAGTCCGACAGGCCGGCCGCCAGCAAAGCGAAGGCCGTCGCGGCAAGGCGGCTGGAATTCATCGAACCGGCGCTCGCAACGCTGGAGCGGGACGCCCCGCCCGGCAAGGACTGGCTGCATGAGGTGAAGTTCGACGGCTATCGCATGCAGGCGCAGCTTGCCGGCACCGAGGTGCGGCTTTTGACACGCACCGGCCTCGACTGGACCGACAAATTCGGTGGCGCGATTGTCGCCGCACTTGGCGGCCTGAAATGCACCGACGCCATCATCGACGGCGAAATCGTCGTGCTGGCGGATAATGGCGTCTCGTCATTCTCGCTGCTGCAGCAGGATCTGTCGGCGGGCCGTACGGATCGTTTCATCTACTATGTCTTCGACCTGTTGCGTCTCAACGGCGAGGATATCCGTTCCGAGCCGCTGGTCGAGCGCAAGGAAAGGCTGCGCACCTTGCTCCCCGGACAGGTCGAGGATCAGGCCGTGCGCTTCAGCGACCACTTTGCCGAGCCCGGCAAGATTATGCTGGAGCACGCTTGCCGCCTGGGCCTCGAAGGCGTCGTCTCCAAGCGCGCCGATGCGCCCTACCGCAGCGGTCGTGTTCCCTCGTGGGTGAAGTCGAAATGCACGGCGCGCCAGGAGTTCGTCATCGGCGGCTATATGCCGTCGGACAAGACCGGGCGCGGCCTGCGCTCGTTGCTGGTCGGCTATCACGAGGGCGGCAAGCTGCGCTATGCCGGCCGCGTCGGCACCGGCTTCACGGCCAAAAGCACCAACGAGCTGAAGACGAGCCTTGATGCGCTAAAGACGACGTCCTCGCCCTTCGACGGGGCGGTGCCAAGGGGCAAGGGGCTGGTCTGGGTCAAGCCCGAACTTGTCGGCGAGGTGGAGTTTCGCAGTTGGACGTCGGACCGTATAATACGCCACGCGTCGTTCCAGGGACTGCGCGAGGACAAGCCGGCGGAGGAAGTCGTGCAGGAGAAACCGAAAGCACACTCAGCGCCGGCAGAGCAGCCCAAGGCAAAGCCCGCCAAACCCGCCGGGACGGCGAAAACGTCGGTTACGCTGTCTCGCCCGGACAAGCTTCTGTGGCCGCAGGAGAAGGTATCGAAGCAGGATCTGGTCGATCATTATGCGCTTGTCTGGCCGCGCATGAAGCAGTTCATCGTCAATCGGCCGCTCAGCTTGGTGCGGGCGCCGGACGGCGTCGGCGGCCCACGCTTTTTCCAGAAGCATGCCTCAGCGGGCATGAGTGAAAAAATAGCCGTGATGAAGGATCCGACGGACGGCGAGGAAATCCTGTTCATCCGCGATTTCGACGGTGTCGTGGCCCTGGTGCAGCTCGGCGTCGTCGAGATCCACATCTGGGGCTCGACCACGGACGAACTGGAAAAACCCGACCAGATCATCTTCGATCTCGATCCCGACGAGGGTGTCGACGTAAAGGCGGTGCGTGCCGCGGGGCTCGATATCCGCGGCCGGCTCGACGAACTGTCCCTGCCGAATTTCGTCAAGACCTCGGGCGGCAAGGGCTATCACATCGTCGTGCCGCTGAAGCCGTCGGCGGATTGGGACGAGGTCAAAGGCTTCGCCCATGAGTTCGCCCGAGCGCTCGAACAGGCCGCGCCCGACCGCTACACGGCGACGCTGTCGAAGAGGGCGCGCACCGGCAAGATTTTCGTCGATTATCTGCGCAACGGCCGCGGCGCCACCACGGTTGCGCCTTATTCGTCGCGCGCCAAAAAAGGCGCCACGATATCGATGCCAGTGACCTGGGCGGAAATCGAGGCCGGATTGCCGCCGAACGCCTTTCCGATCGGCGACAAGACGACGCTGAAGCGGCTCGGGCAAGCCGATCCCTGGGCGGATTTTTTCAAGCAGGCTAAGCCGCTCAAGCGCGGCTAATGCATGTCGCGCAAAAATGTGCAGCGGTTTGCGACAACGACATGCTTCAAAACAAAAAGATACAGCGGTTCGGCGTTTCCGTGAAACGACGAACCGTTCTAGCGCATTGAAGCGAGCCGTCAGGCGAGAAACGTCGTCTCGAAGGCCTGCTTGCCTACCGGTGAAAAGATCACGGCACGGCTGTCCTTCTCGCGCCGCGCCCATTTCTCGGCGAGGATCTTGTCGAGAATGGCGGCGCCCAGCGTGCCGGCGAGGTGCGAACGCCGCACGCTCCAGTCGAGGCAGGCGCGGCACACCGGTCGCCGCGCTTTGGTATGGATGTCGATGCCGATCGCGGCGAAATGCGAGGCGGCCGACGGCCCAAGCTGGATCACCTTGTCGTCGCGCAGGAGCACTTGTCGAGCCACAAGACGGTCCAGCATCGCCACCGCCCGCTCGCCGGCGAGGTGATCGTAGCAGACCCGCGCCACGCGCATGGCCGCGTCGCGAGGGCCGGGTCGCACCCTCTGCGGTCCGACCGCAGCGGCAACGCCGGTGATGGCTTCGATCATTCCCGCCACCTGCGGGCCGGCGAGGCCGTAATAGCGGTGCCGCCCCTGGCTCGCCAGTGTCAGCAGCCCGCCTTCCATCAGCTTCGACAGATGCGAGCTCGCTGTCGGAAGCGACACCCCGGCTTCGAGTGCCAGTTCGCTCGCCGTCAGTGCCGTGCCGCCCATCAATACGGACAGCATGTTTGCCCGCGCCGGATCGCCCACCAGGCTGGCAATGTGGGCTATGTCAGGTCCTTCGCGCATAGTTCGTTCCTCATCGAAGCATCCTCGTCAGATAAAGCATTAGTCTCGATGCAAATCAAGGAAACAACGATGCCTGCAAGGACCATTCTCAGCGCCGCGCCTGCTCGCCGGCCGTTCCCGTTCATTGTCTTGCGCCGCTTGCGGCTGCGGCTCCTGAAGCAGTGGTACGACCGTCATTTGCAGCGTCTCGACCTCGCCGAGATCGACGATCATCTGCTGCGTGACCTTGGCCTGACACCTGAAGACGTCCGCCGCGAATGCGCGAAATCGTTCTGGCAGGCATGATCAGCGAGGGATTTGCCTAGCATATCGATCTTCGGAACGTTTCGATCCGGCTCGAACTGTGACCGCAAGAAAACATCCACCGCCAAGGAGGCGAAAATGACCATCACCTGCTTCATCCGCTACGAGATCGATCCGTTCGGCAAGGCGGCATTCGAGGAATATGCACGCAATTGGGGGCAGGCGATCCCGCGCTGCGGCGCCGATCTGGTCGGCTATTTCGCGCCGCACGAAGGCTCGGCCACCACGGCTTATGCCGCCTACAACATCGACAGTCTTGCGGCCTACGAAGCCTACCGCGCCCGGCTCGCCGCCGATCCCGCCGGCAAGGCGAACTACGAGTTCGCCCGACGGGAAAAATTCATTCTGAAGGAGGACCGCATCTTCCTCAAGCTGGCCTCCGGGCCGCATGCTCCTTTGGTGAAGCCATGATCGCCGTCATCTTCGAGGTCGAGCCGGCGGCGGGCAAGCGCGATGCCTATCTCGGCATCGCCGCCGACCTACGCCCACTGCTCGACGGCATCGACGGTTTCCTGTCGATCGAGCGCTTCCAGAGCCTTGCCGATCCGAACCGCATCCTGTCGCTGTCCTTCTGGCGCGACGAGGACGCGGTGAAGACCTGGCGCAACACGCAGGAACATCGGCAGGCGCAGAAGGCCGGGCGCGGCGGTATCTTTGCGGACTATCGTTTGCGCATCGCCCATGTCGTGCGCGATTACGGCCTGACCGAACGCGCAGAGGCGCCTCAGGACAGCCAGGCGGTAAATGGTTAAGGACTGTTAGGCATTCCCGATCAGCACCCCTGCCGCAAACACCAGCGCGCCACCCAGCACCACCTGGAAGGCGGCGCGCCAGAATGGCGTCTGCATGTAGCGGTTCTGCACGAAGGCGATCGCCCACAGCTCGAAGAAAACCACCACGGCGGCGACAATGGTCGCCGTCCAAAAAAGCGGGATTAGATAGGGCAGCGCATGGCCGAGCCCGCCCAGCGTCGTCATGACGCCGACGGTCAGCCCGCGTTTTGCCGGCGAGCCGCGGCCCGATAATTTGCCGTCGTCGGAAGCCACCTCGGTGAAACCCATCGAGATGCCAGCGCCGATCGAGGCGGCAAGCCCGACCAGAAAGGTCTGGAACGTATCATGCGTGGCAAAGGCGGCGGCAAAGATCGGCGCCAGCGTCGACACCGAGCCATCCATCAGCCCGGCCAGCCCCGGTTGGACATAGGTCAGGATGAACTGGCGCTGCTCGGCTGCTGTTTCTTCGTCCTTGACCTCGCCCGGCACATGCTTTTGCTCCAGCCGCTGCGCCAGTGTCTCGTGGCCCTGTTCTGCGATCGCCAGGTCGTCGAGCAGCTTTCGCGTCGACGCATCGCCTGTGCGTTTGGCCGCCTCGATATAGAACAGGTAGGCCTGCCGCTCCATGGCCTCGGCTTGGCTGCGCACATGATCGATGCCGAGCGGCCTCACCAGCCAGTCCGGCTTGCGTTCGTAATAGCCCTTCACATGTTCGCGCCGGATCAGCGGTATGCGCTCGCCGAAACGCTTGCGGTAAAGCTCGATCAGCGAATCGCGATGGCCGTCCTCCTCCTCCGCCATCTCCTCGAACACCTTGGCCGATTGCGGAAAGCTCTCCGCCAGCCCGTCGGCATAGGCGCGATAGATGCGCCCGTCATCCTCCTCGGAGGAGATGGCGAGCGCCAGGATCTCCTGTTCCGAGAGCGATTCAAAGGGACGGCGGCCGAAGCCGAAAACGCGGGAAAGCATGAGAAATTCACCCTAGTTTAGAATAGTTCTAAACTATGACCTCGCACGTCGCCGGTCAATCGTGTGCGCTCCACTCATGCTCAAAAGGTACAGGCTTCAAAAATTCCGAACACATCGCCGTTGCTATCGGCAAACGTTCACTTATATAACCGAATCTCAACCAAGAGAAAGGAACGCCGCAGATGCCGGAAAAACAGCAGCTGTTTGATCCCAAACCGGTTCTCGACCTTATCGCTAATATTGAGGCGGATCTGCAGCGCCTGAAAGGCCTAGTCGAGCAGCAGGTCGAAAAATTTGATCCCGCCAATCCGCACAACAAGGCTCCCGACGGCAAGTTGACCGAGGAGGGCGTCGAGTGCTGCTATCGGCTGTTCGACGAGGGCAAGTCGCGCTATTCGGTCGCCCAACAGATGAAGATCTCCTTCGCCGCCGCCACCCACCGCTTCAACACCTGGCGCAAGATGGGCGGCCCCAAACGGCAAAAGACGCTGTTGGGGTGAGGAGCGGCAGGCTATGCCGGTCAATCGACAACGATTTGTCGACTGAAGCGACGAATGCATGGCAGAGGGCTGAGGAGGCGGTGGGGACAGTCACGCCCCACTCTCCTGCCTCCAAGGACGAATTGTAACGGTCACATTTTTTCATTGGTGCGCCGCCTCCCTTTCCGTGCAGCATAGGCGGTCTCATCTCTTGCAGGACCCTAGCCATGACCACCCCTCCCGGCATCGCCGATATTCACAGCGCAGCAGCGCGATTGTCCGGACTGATCGTCGAAACGCCGCTGATCGAATCGCCGGAGTTGAACAAGCGCTTCGGCGCCAGGATCCTGTTCAAGCCCGAGACGTTGCAGCGCACCGGCTCGTTCAAGTTCCGCGGTGCATACAACAAGCTCTCCTCGCTCTCGGCGGAAGAACGCGCCCGCGGCGTCGTCGCCTTCTCGTCGGGTAATCACGCGCAAGGCGTTGCCGCCGCAGCGGCGATGTTCGGCGTCAAGGCCGTCATCGCCATGCCCGCCGATGCGCCGGCGATGAAGGTCGGCAATGTCAGGAAGATGGGCGCCGAAGTGATCACCTTCGACCGGGTCCGCGACGATCGCACTGCCGTCGTCCGTTCTTACGTGGAAAACGGCATGGTCCTGGTGCCGCCCTACGACGATCCGGCTATCATCGCCGGCCAGGGCACGATCGGCCTCGAATTGATGCGCCAAGCAAGAGCGCTTGGCGTCAGCCTCGATGCGGTGGTGGTTCCCTGCGGCGGCGGCGGGTTGAGCAGCGGCATTTCGATCGCGGTCAAGGACGCCTCGCCGGGCACCGCCGTCTGGGCCGTGGAACCCGAGCATTTCGACGACACACGCCGTTCGCTGATCAAAGGCGCCAGGGTGTCGAACGCGCCCGGCCACACCTCGATCTGCGATGCCCTTCTCGTCGCCGAGCCGGGCGCGATCACTTTCGAAATCAACCGCAAGAATCTCGCCGGCGCCATCGCCGTTTCCGACAGCGCGGTGACACAGGCGATGCGCGACGCGATGGCTTGTCTGAAGCTGGTGGTCGAACCTGGCGGTTGCGTCGGCTTGGCCGCGCTGTCGTCAGGCGAAATCGACCTTGCCGGCAAATGCATTGCCGTGGTGCTCTCCGGCGGCAATGTCGATCTCAGCACCTATGCCGAGATTATTGCTGCCGGCTAGGATAGCAATCAGTTCCAGCTCATGTGCCGATTCGAGGTGCTCAAGCGTCCGTTGCACCCGGTCGAACCGGTACCTTCAAAGACTGAGATCAATGAAACTGTTCTTCAGCCGCAATCCCAATCCTCGCCTCGCGGTCGCGGTGGCACGGTATCTCAACGCCAAGGTCGAGTTTGAATTTGCCTCTCCCTTCGCTCCGGGCCAGGCCGAGCGATTTCGGCCGCTCAATCCAAATCTTTCATTGCCCATCCTTATAGGTTCGGGAAAAAGCCTCTGGGAGGCCGACGCCATAGCCTGTCGGCTTTCGCGCGATATGCATTCGGATTTCTGGCGCGCTGGCGACGACGAGCCCGAGATGATCCGATGGCTGAGTTGGGGGAAAGAGAACTTCGCAAGAGCCTGCGATGTCGTGCATTTCGAACGCGGGACCAAACAGCGCTATGGGCTCGGCCCGATAGATCAGGCGCGGGTTGAGGAGGGCCTGAGCGACTTCCGCACGGCCGCTGCCATACTTGATGCCGAGCTTTCCCAGCGAGAATGGCTGGTCGGCGCTTCGGTTTCCTATGCCGACTTTCGAATGGCGACGTTTCTGCCCTTCAACGATGTCGCCCGATTGCCGCTCGATGACTATCCCTCTGTCAGTCGCTGGTATCTTCAACTCGAAGAAATCGACGCCTGGCGCGATCCCTTCGAAGGGCTCAATGCGCCTGAATTGACACCGGTCCCGGGCCAGGCCAAGTCCGTGTGAATCTCGATCTTTTGCACAAGCGGATCGAGTTCGACCCTAATCCAGCGTCCGGCGGAACCGCACCAGCGCAATACCGGCGAACAGCGCCACGAACACCACCAGCCAGCCGATTTCCGTTGCCACCGCCGGCAGTTCGGCGCCCTTCAGCATCACCGCGCGGATGATGCGCAGGAAGTGGGTCAGCGGCAGCACCTCGCCAAAGACCTGCGCCCAGTCCGGCATGCCGCGATAGGGGAACATGAAGCCGGACAGCATGATCGACGGCAAGAAGAAGAAGAAAGTGAGCTGCAGGGCCTGCATTTGCGTGCGGGCGATCGTCGAGATCGTGTAGCCGAGCAGCACCAGCGCCAAGACGAAGATAAGGACCGCCGTCAACAGCAGCGACATCGACCCGGTGAAGGGGATGGCAAACAGAAGCTTCGAGGCCGCCAGCACCACCAGCACCTGCACGGCGCCGACCGCCAGATAGGGCAGCACCTTGCCCAGCATGATCTCGAGCGGGCTTGACGGCATCGCCAGAAGGTTCTCCATCGTGCCGCGCTCGGTCTCGCGTGTCAGAGCGATCGAGGTCATCATCACCATCGTCATCTGCAGGATGACGCCGAGCAGGCCGGGCACGATGTTGTATTGCGAGACGGCTTCCGGATTGTAGCGCCGGTGCACCACCACCTGGAGCTGGCCCCGGGCAGCCTCGGCCGCCGTTTCCTGCATGCCGCGTGCCCTGAGCAGCGCCTGGTTGGCGACGGTGCCGAGCGTCGAGATGGCGCCGCTGGCGACGGCCGGGTCGGTCGCATCCGCCTCGATCAGGATCTGCGGGCTGTCGCCGCGCTCGACCCGCCGGGCAAAATCGGCGGGAATGGTGACGACGAAGGCAACATCGCCGCGCGCCATCAGGAATTCGGCTTCGACGGCACTTTGCGCGACATGGTCGAAGCGGTAGTAGCCGGTGGTCTGCAGTGCCGAAACCATGGCTCGTGTGTAAGGATCGCTGCTCATCGCCACCAGCGCTGCCGGCAGGCTCTTCGGATCGTTGTTGATGGCATAGCCGAACAGCACCAGCTGCATCAACGGCACGCCGAGCATCATGGCGAAGGTGATGCGGTCGCGCCGCATCTGGATGAACTCCTTGATCAGCAGCGCGCCTAGCCTGGCGAACGAAAAGATGCTGTTTATCCCATTTTTCATCCCATGTTGTCCTTCGAACCGGACATGAACTGGATGAACACATCCTCCAGGCTGGTCTCGCCGGGCGTCACCGTAACGCCCTCGTGCTCTTTCTCGACATCGGCGAGCGCTGCCTGAAGTGCCGTACTGTCGGAGCCGACGACATGCAGCGTCGCGCCGAACGGCGCCACCTGGTCGACGCCGGGGCGGCCATGAAGTGCGGCAGCGATCTGATCGAGCCGCGGCCCTTGCAGGACGAAGGTGGTCAACCCGGCATTCCTCACCACGTCCTCGACCGTGCCGGTGGCCAGCATCTTGCCGTAGGAGATGTAGCTGATGCGGTGGCAGCGCTCGGCTTCGTCCATGTAGTGGGTGGAGACCAGCACGGTCAGGCCGCCGCTCGCCAGCCGGTGGATCTCGTCCCAGAATTCGCGTCTGGCCTTCGGGTCGACGCCCGCCGTCGGTTCATCGAGCAGCAGCAGTTTCGGCTTGTGCATGATGCAGGCGGCCAGCGCCAGCCGCTGCTTCCAGCCGCCGGACAGGGTACCGGCCAACTGGTTCCTGCGCGATGTCAGGCCGAGCTCCTCAAGCGTCTTAGCCACGTGCTCGTCGAGCGGCTTCAGCCGGTACAGCCGTGCCACGAATTCGAGATTCTCGCCGATCGTCAGATCTTCGTAGAACGAGAATCTCTGCGTCATGTAGCCGACTTCGCGTTTGATCCGCAGGCTGTCGGTGCGGATGTCGAAGCCCAGAACCGTGCCTTCGCCCTCATCCGGCGTCAGCAAGCCGCACATGATGCGGATGGTCGTCGTCTTGCCCGAGCCGTTCGGCCCGAGGAAGCCGACGATCTCGCCCTCGGCCACAGCCATAGTCACATGGTCGACGACGGTCTTGTCGCCGAAGCGCTTGACCAGGCCGTGCACGTCGATGACGTTCATTTTCCGATGTCCGCCAGATCGACGTCGACGATCTGCCCGGGCTGCAATGCGCTGGCGTCGCCCTCCGGCCGCGCTTCGACCAGATAGACCAGCTTTTGCCGGGTCTCGAGCGAGTAGATCACCGGCGGCGTGAATTCCGGATCCGGCGACACGTAGCTGACGCGAGCCTTCACGCCCGATCCGCAACCGTCGCAATGGACGTTGAGCAGCGTGCCGACATCGACCGAGGAGAACGCGCTTTCCGGCACATAGACGCTGAGCTTCACCGCGCCATCCGGCAGTATGGAGATGACCGGCGCGGTCGGCCCGGCCGTGTCGCCGGGATAGCGGATGACATCGTTGACCCGGCCGGGCGAGGGCGCCGTCAGCACGCGCTTCGACAGCCGCCATTGCGCTTGCTCCAGCGCCGACTGCGCCTGCCTGACCTGATTGTCGGCGGCCTTGATCGTCTCCGGCCGTGCCGGCAGGCCACCGACGGCGAGATTGGCCTCCGCCTGGCCGACCTGCGCGTTGGCCGTCTCCAGCGTCGCGGAAGCCGTGTCGTAGTCGGCCTGTGTGCCGGTGCCGCGTTTGAACAGATCGCTGGCGCGGATGTAACGGCGTTTGGCGTCGGCGGCTTGCGCCTTGGCCATGTCCACCTGCGCCTTGAGCACCGCAATCTCTTCCGGCCGCTTGCCGACCTGCAGGTCGGCAAGTTGCGCCTGGGCCTGCGCAAGGGCCGCCTCGGCTTGTGCGATGGCGATCTTGGCGTCGGCGTTTTCCAGCGTCACCACCGGCGTGCCGGGCGCGACGCGGTCGCCGCGCTTGACCGCAATCGTCTCGACCTGCGCCACCTCGATCGGCGCCAGCAGGACATAATCGCCCTCGACGTAGCCGACGGCGAGCGGTGCTGCCGGCGCGCAGGCGCTGAAAAGCTGGGCGGCAAGCGGCAAAGAACAGAGCAGGCTCATGATCCACGATCCTTTCGGGCAGCCAAATCGCGCCGAGCCAAAATCGCGCTGAGATTATCCGTCACCACCGCCGCGATCTTTCCGGCCTCGTCATTGCCGATCTCGCGCCAGCCCATCCGGCGCATAACCGCCTCGCGGCCGATGCGGAAATAGACGACCTGGCCAATCAGCGTGAACACAGTGAGTTTTGTGCGCTCGCTCTCGGCCGGCTCGCCCGTCGCCTGTTCCCAGATCAGGCAGAGTCGGTGATGCGCCGGTTCGAACACGCCATCATAGATACGGTCGAGCGCGGCGGTTGGATGCGACAGCTCACGCAGGACGAACTGTACAATCTCGCCGGCTTCCGGCCTTGCCGCGATGAAGGCGACCATCCGCTCCAGTGCGACGGCCAAATGCGCCCGCGCGGCCTCGGTGTCCGCCAATGCCGCGGCCGGCGCTTGCAGATTGCCGATCGCTTGGCCGGCAACGATCTGGATGGTGTCGACGATGTAGTCGGCCGCCGCGTTGCGGAGCCCTTCCTTGCCGCCGAAATGATAGGCGATCGAGCCGATATTGGCCTTGGCCTCGGCCGCGATCTGGCGCGTTGACGTGCCGTCGAAACCCTGGCGTCCGAACAGCTTCAGCGCCGCGCGCACGAGTGCCGTCCGCGTCACATCCGCGGCGGTCTTGGGCGCCTCATGAGGAAGGCCGCTGGCGCTGGGCGATTTGATCATGGTCAACAATTTAATCAATCGAATGATTAAAGTCAAGTGCGGTCAAGCGGCTTGCCAACTCTGGCCGTGCGCGCTTTAGTGCCTGGCCATGGGCAAGGAAATCGAGCGTAAGTTCCTGGTCTCAGGTGAGGAATGGCGGGCAATGGTCGAGGCGGACATTCATATCCGTCAATTCTATCTAGTCGCCGAACCCAGCCGCACGGTGCGTGTGCGCATCAGCAACGATGCGGCCGCCAAGCTGACGCTCAAGTTCGGCAGCCAGGCACGCGAGCGCGATGAATTCGAATATCCGGTACCTTTGGCGGAGGCGCAGGAGATGCAGGCCTTTGCCATCGGACATGTCATCGAGAAGACACGCCACCATGTTAGACACCGCGGCTATCGCTACGAAGTCGATGTCTTCGGCGGGACGCTTGCGGGGTTGGTGATCGCCGAGCTCGAGACGCCGGATGATGTACAGGACGAAATGCTGCCACATTGGCTCGGCCGTGAAGTCACCGGCGAGCCAAGATTTTACAACGCGTCGCTCGCCCTTGGGGGGATTCCGGAGATCGTCGCATGAGCTTTCGTATCGATCCGCGCATGTCGCTGACCGGAGAGGTCAGGCGCATCCTCGCCGAGGAGATCGGCAAGGCGCTTGTCCATCTGGACGCCGCGCGTGACAGGCCCGAACAGGGGCTGCACAAATGCCGCAAACGGCTGAAGAACGTCCGCGCCTTGCTGCGCCTTGTCCGTTCCGGAGACGAAACATTCTGCGTGACGGAGAATCAGTGCTACCGCCAGGTGGCGGCCCTGCTTGCCGGCCCGCGCGAGGCGACCGCACTGGTGGAAACAATCGACCGGCTGGCGGCAAGCTTTTCCGAGCAAAGTGCCGGCGATGGCCTCGATGCCGTGCGTGACAGGCTCGTCGCGCGCCAGCATGAACTGCATGGCGGAGCAGGCCTCGATGCTGCGATAGGCGCGGCGATTTCGGTTTGCGAGGAAGGTGTCGCCCGGATCGACAAGCTCGCTCTGCCCGACCAGCCGGAGCAGGCTGCCGACGTGCTCGCCGAAGGCGCGCGCACCACTTTGCGCCGCGCCAGGAAAGCGCTGGACAAGGCGGCTTCGCGCGGCGAAGCCGATGACTTTCACGATCTGCGCAAGGCGGCCAAGACGCATGGCATGCACCTGTCGCTGCTCGGCAGGCTGTGGCCGACGCCGATCAAGACGCGGCGCAAGGCCGTCGACGAGTTGGGCGAGCGGCTTGGCGAGCTGCACGATGTGTTCGTCATGCGCGCGCTTCTAGATGCCGAGGACCAGCCGCTCGGTCCTGCTGAAGAGACGCGGTTGCTTGCCAAGCTGCTGAAGCGTTCGGAAAAGAGCCTGAAAAAGACCTGCCTCGCCGAGGCGGTCGAGCTTTTCGGCGACAGCCCGAAGCGCTCGACGAGGAAGCTCGCCCGTAAGGCGCGCGAAGATCTCACAGTTGCGCACGAAGACGCCGGTACGCCTGGCGTGGGCTGATCATGGTCTAACTTGCCGCCCTGTGGTAATCGCCGTCTGGCATGACCGAGCCCGGCGACACGCTTCTGGACCGACTTGGCCGCTGGCTTGCCGGCCGGCTGCAGGAGGAATCGTCCGGCTACGAGCCTTACACGCCGTCGGACGCCGAAACGTTGCGCCGCACGCTCGAGCCCGGCGACATCCTGCTCATCGAAGGCAACCAGAAGATCTCGGCGGCGATCAAATACCTCACCCAGTCGACCTGGTCGCATGCCGCCTTCTATATCGGCGATGCATTGCCGGAGCCGGAGGACGGATCGGAGCGGCGGCGCCTGATCGAGGTCACGCTCGGCGATGGCTGCATCGCCGTGCCGCTGTCGCGCTATCGCAGCTACAACACCCGCATCTGCCGTGCGAGTGGCCTGGCTCCGGATGACCGCGAAGCGGTCGTCGCGTTCATGATCGGCAGGCTCGGTTTCAGATACGATCTCAAGAACATATTCGACATGCTGCGCTACTTCTTGCCGACGCCGCCGGTGCCGGTGCGCTGGCGCCGCCGCATGCTGGCTTTCGGTTCCGGCGACCCGACGCGCGCCATCTGCTCGTCGCTGATCGCCGAGGCGTATGGCCTGATCCGCTACCCGATCCTGCCGGAGATTACCCGGGCGCCTGGCCGTGCCTCGGCCCAGTCGAGCTATTCGCGCAGGGAAATCCTGCACATCCGCCATCACTCGCTCTACACGCCGCGCGATTTCGACCTGTCGCCCTATTTCCGTATTGTCAAGCCGACGCTGGAATACGGCTTCGACTACCGGCAGATGGTCTGGGATGACAAGGTGGCGAACAAGACCGCCGAATAGCCGCTCGATCTTGTGTTTGCGGCCGATACTCAGGGGTAAGAAGCTCAGTCAGACTGGCTGCCGCCAACAGCCCGGACTCGGTCGTTCTGCATTTTGACCTAGGCCGGCAGACGTCGTCCGTTTGCGGCAGCCGCAACTCGATCGTCGGTCCGTGCGCCTGCGTCGCGCGGATGCGGCCCGATCGGCATGATCACCGGGAACGGCGTTGCGCCGAACGCAAACGTCCATTTGTAGCCGACCAGTCGGTCTTCAGGCGTCGTGTGCTGGTCGTGATGAGCAAGCAATTTGGCGCGCTCCGCCAATTCCTCCGCCTCGCGCCTGACCATTTCCGCCGTTTCCGGCCGCATCCGCCTGGAGAAGCTGACGAACGTCGACTCGCGCTCAAGATGGGTGATGGCCCAGCCGATGAAATTCTTGTTGGTCGTCTCGAACAGCGGCCGCAATGGCCCCTCGAAATTCCACTGGATCGGCGCCTCGATCAGCAGCCTTGCCGACAGGCCGCGACCGAGCGCGACCAGGCCGAGTTCCTCGAGCTCGCGCAGATAGAGGAACATCGAAGCCTCGCTCAGCCCTTGTGAGCGCATGATGCCTTCGGGCGTGAATTTCTCGGAAAGCATGACAAAGACGAACAGCAGTGCCGGCCGCCCGGCGAGCTTGCGCTCGATCTCCGGCGCGATCTGGTTGGCGGGTCCTGGTCCTCTGTTCATAGAGCCGAGCACGTTCTCCAACTCTACGCCGGCGGCAGTGCAGATCTCCATCAGCCGGTCGAGCTTGCAGTTGCGCTCGTGGAAGATGCGCTTCACCGTCGGCTCGGAAACACCCATCCGCTCGGCAAGGACGCGATAGGTGATGCCCTTTGTCTTAAGCGTCCGCTTCTGCGCTTCGAAGATCAGGCCGTTCATGGGATGCACCTCTTTTGCACGATTTGGTATCAGCCTTCGGTACTAGTCCTGATAGCTCTTCCCGAAAAGTATCGAAAGGCCTAGCTCTCCGCCAGTCCATTACAGGAGACTAGCCATGAAGAGCCTCTTCACCTCGATACTTCTCGCCCTGGTCGGCATCGCAGCCGCGCCGGCAGTTCAGGCCGCTGAACTCTGGCGCACCGGCGGCCTCGAGCAGCCTGAGTCGGCGCTGTTCGACGCCGCCGGCCAGCGCGTTGTTGTCTCGAACATCGTCGGCAATCCCGGCGAAGCCGACGGCAACGGCTATCTGTCGATCCTGTCGATGGACGGCAAGCTAGTCACGCAACACTGGACCGACGGCATGGACGCGCCCAAGGGCATGGCGATTGACGGCGGCAAACTCTACGTCGCCGACCTCACCCATGTGCGCGTCGTCGATCTCGCAAGCGGCAAGCTAACATCGACGATCGACGTGCCGAACGCGGTCTTCCTCAACGACGTGACCGCCGACGCGTCCGGCAAGATCTATGTCACGGATATGCTTGCCGATACGATCTATCGCATCGACGGCGACCGGCCCGAACTGTTCGTCAGGGATGCGGCGCTTGCTTCGCCGAATGGCATCTTCGCCGATGGCGGCCGGCTGATCGTCGCTTCCTGGGGCAAGGGCATCAAGCCCGACTTCAGCACCGCGGAGCCGGGCGGCCTGCTCTCGGTCGATCTTGCCACCAAGGCCGTTTCGCCACTGCCCGGCGCGGAAAAATTTGCCAACCTCGATGGCGTCGTTGCCATCGGCGGCAGCATCTACGCCACCGCGTATATGACCGGCACGCTCTACCGCTACAAAGCCGGCGGCACGCCGCAAGCGGTTGCGACGTTCAAGCCGGGCAGCGCGGACATCGGCACCGACGGCAAGTCGACAATCTTCGTGCCGCTGATGAACGACGGCGAGATCGCGGCATTGGGCCTCGACTAAGCCAGCCATCGGCTCAGGCGGCGGGCGCGGCTTTCTTCAGCTGCGCCCGCGATCCGTGATCGAGGCGGCATAAGTCACCAGCGGCCGCTTGACGCCGTGGTTGATCAGCATGCGGCGTATCTGCGGCGAAGCGCCTGATATAATGAAGCGAACGCCGGCGCGGCTCGCCTTGTGGGCCGCACCCTCGATGACATTGGCCGCCGTTGAATCGAAGAACGGCATCGCCGAACAGTCGAGGATGAAGTTCCTGCGCTGGCGCGGTCGGCGACGTCTTCCTGCACCAAGGATTGATGGTCTGCCTCCAAACATGCAGCACTCTTTGCCAGCCGATGCACTGTGATGCTACAAACCTCGGCATCGTTTGCCGGGACATCCACTGCGATCCCGATTTCACAGGCACGACTTCAAAAGGATGAGCGGGTGAAGATATTCAAAGCGCTGGCGACCTCGACAGCCTTGCTGTCGATGGTTTTCCTGCTGGCAGGCTGCGGTCATGGCCTGGTCAACAGGCTGATTTGAGTCAGGTGCCGTCGGCCCGCCCAAGCCATCGCTGCAGGAACCGTGCCGCAAGCCAGCACAGCATCGCCCAGGCAAAGCCGGCGCACCAGCCGGCCAATACGTCGGACGGCCAGTGGACGCCGAGATAGATGCGGCTGATGCCGACCACCACCGTCGTCAGCACCGCCAGCCCGAGTACATAGATCTTCGTTGTCCGCCCGGGCAAAAACCGCGCCGCCATGCTGCCCAGCGTCAAATATGTCACCGCCGACAGCATGGCGTGGCCGCTCGGAAACGAAAGCGATGCCACATCGGCGAGATGCGAGACCAGATCAGGGCGCGGCCGGTCGATGTCGAATTTCAGCACGCTTGACAGGAGCTGGCCGCCCGCTACCGCGACGAACATGAGAAGCGCCGCGCCTGGCCTGCGGATAAGAAGCAGATAGACGATCATTGCTGCCGTGATCAGCAGCAGTACGCTGGCGCTGCCGAGGCTGGTGATGTCGCGCATCGCCCCTTCCAGCCACGCCGGTCCGATCGGATTGTCGGGCTGGCCGGCCTTGCGGAAGGCAAGCAGGATTTCGGTGTCGAAGGCATGCGGCGTGGTCGCCCGCGCCAGCTCCATCAGCTCCTCGAACCCCCACAGCCCGCCGGCAATGACCAGCCCGGCCAGCAGAACCGGGAACTCCAGCCAGTTGGGCAGTCTGCTTGCAATCTTCTTCATCGGCCCGATCGCAGTTACAGCCTTTGCAGATAGGGCCCGAGCGTGATCAGCGCCACAGCTGCGATGGCAAGCACGATGCCGGTTGCCTGCAAGGCATTGACGCGCTCGCCGAAGAAGACCAGCGCCACCACATTCACCGACACCAGCTGGATCACCGCCGACAGGCTGAACGACACCGACATGCCGAATTCACGGATCAGCCTCAGCATGATCAGATTGCCCAGCGAATAGAGCGCCAACGTCAGCACAATCTTGCCGAGGCTCGGCGCCAGCCCCCACTGTTTTGCGGCCATCGCCGCCAGCAGGAAGATCACCGTCGAAACGCAGAGCTGCCCAAGTCCCCAGAAACTCACTTTTGTTCCTCCCGATGCGGTCCCTACCGCCTGCCGCAGCTCTTGTTTCCGAAGCGCCGGTCGCGGTCAAGCGGGGCCGATGTTGGATACGAAATCGCAGGTGGCAATTAGCCGGCATGTCATCAAACTGTGACCTGCCGGTAATACCGGATTGGCCAGGCAACACGCTCCAGCAATCCATCCAGCCAGAGGCAGGCCCTATGACCGAACATCGCACCCCTGACGCCCATTTCCGCACCAGCCTGCTCGAGGAAAACGATGGGCCAGGAGCCAATCCCACCGACAACCGCACCATGGGTGAGATCATCGCCGCGCGGTTCTCACGCCGCGGCTTCCTCAAGGGTTCGCTTGCCGTCTCGGCCATAGCCGCTACCGTCAGCCCGCTGGCGCTGATCACCGCCGACAATGCCCGCGCCGCCGAAGGCTCCGCCTTCGCTTTTGACGAGCTCGAGGCCGGCATCGACGACAAGCATCACGTCGCACCCGGCTATGACGCCGATGTACTGCTGCGCTGGGGCGATCCGCTGTTCGCCGATTCGCCGGAATTCGATCCGACAAAACAGTCGGCGGAAGCCCAGGCCAGACAATTCGGCTACAACAACGACTATGTCGGCTATATCCCGATCGACGGCTCGGCCGAGCACGGCCTGCTGGTGGTCAACCACGAATACACCAATCCGCACCTGATGTTTCCGGGCCTCGTCACCATCATCGACGGCAAGGCCAAGCAGGCGCCCCTCAGCAAGGAACAAGTCGACGTCGAGATGACGGCGCATGGCGGCACTATCGTCGAGATACGCAAGGTATCAGGCAAATGGCAGGTCGTTCGCGACGGCAAGCTCAACCGCCGCATCACCTCCAACACCGAGATCGCGCTCTCCGGCCCGGTCGCCGGCCACGACCGCGTCAAGACCAGCGCCGATCCGACCGGCACGAAAGTCATCGGCACCATCAACAATTGCGCCGGCGGCGTCACGCCATGGGGCACCTATGTCATGGCCGAGGAGAACATCCACGGCTATTTCTCGGGCGAGCTGCCGCAGGGGCATAAGGAAGCCGCCAATTACAAGCGCCTCGGCATTCCCGAAGGTGCCTATGAATGGGCAGCGCATTACGACCGTTTCGATATCGGCAAGGAGCCGAACGAGCCGAACCGCTTCGGCTGGATCGTCGAGGTCGACGTCCAGGATCCGACTTCGGCGCCGAGGAAGCGCACCGCGATGGGGCGCTTCAAGCATGAGGGCGCCGAATCGATCGTCGCCAAGGATGGCCGTGTCGTCTTCTATCTCGGCGACGACGAGCGCTTCGATTATGTCTATAAGTTCGTCACCACAGGCAAGTTCGATCCGGACGACCGCGCCGCCAACATGGATTTGCTCGACGACGGCACCTTGCATGTCGCCAAGTTTGCCGACGACGGTTCGGTCGAGTGGCTGCCGATCGTCTTCGGCCAGGGGCCGCTGACGGCGGAGAACGGCTTCGACAGCCAGGCCGACGTGCTGATCGAGACGCGCCGCGCCGCCGACCTGCTCGGCGCCACCAAGATGGACCGCCCGGAAGACATCCAGCCCAATGCCACCAACGGCAAGGTCTACGTCATGCTGACCAACAATTCGAAGCGCAAGGCCGACCAGGTCGACGCCGCCAACCCGCGTGCCGAGAACGCCTTTGGCCACATCATCGAGATCGTCGAGGACGGCGGTGATTTCACCGCGACAAAGGGTAGGTGGGAAATCCTGCTGAAATGCGGCGATCCCGCTGTGGCCGACGTCGGCGCCACCTTCTCGACCGCAACCACCGCCAATGGCTGGTTCGGCATGCCGGACAATTGCACGGTAGATTCGGCCGGCCGCCTCTGGGTCGCCACCGACGGCCAGGGCCCGAAAGCCACCGGCCGCACCGACGGTCTGTGGGCTGTCGATACGGAAGGGACGGCACGGGCGACATCAAAGCTGTTCTTCCGCGTGCCGATCGGCGCCGAAATGTGCGGTCCCCTGTTTGCGCCGGACGACCAGACCGCCTTCGTTGCCGTCCAGCATCCGGGCGACGGCGGCGAGGACTGGGAGGCTTTCGGCCGTCCGTCCTATTATGAGGATTTGTCGACGCGCTGGCCCGACTTCAAGCCGGACATGCCGGTGCGCCCGGCGGTCGTTGCCATCACCAGGCAAGGCGGCGGCAAGATCGCGGTCTGACACGCAGCAAGATCTTGCAGTCTCAAGGAAGGATTTCGGCGACACGAAATCCTTCCTTTTCCGATGCGCGGATGCATCCATGCTGCGCATCATACGCCGACTAATCATTCGCTGCGCTGAACCACGGCGACATTCATTGTGCTTCGCAACCTGAAGCCGATGGACTCGTATAACGCTATGGCCGCGGCGTTGCTGGCATAGGCGTGGAGATAGGGAACTTCGCCGCGCGCCACTATCCGGTTTGCCACGAATAGGGACAGCAGCTTTCCTAGGCCACCGCCGCGAAATTCCGGATGTGAGCACACCCCGCTGAGTTCGGTATAACCAGGTTGCTTCATGCGCTCGCCGGCCATTGCCGCAAGCCTGCCCTCGATTTTCACACCCCAAAAATCGCCCAGGCTCAAGGCTTCGAGCGTGAATGGGCCAGGCTTGGTGAGCAATGCCAGGGCGAGCATCTCAGCAGCATCGTCTCGGGTCAGACGATGCACGCGCGGGTCGGAGACGATCTGCAATGGCTGCTCGGCGATCATCTGAACCCCGGCTGCGGTCGAAGTCGCGGAAAGCCCCGTGGGCAGAGCAATCGCGTCCGCTTGAAGCAGGATCACACTCTCGCCCGGGGAGACAAGGTTTTCGAGCGCCCGCAGGCTTTCCGGGTCGTCCGCGCCAGTGGCGGCGAAAGGGACGATCGACGGCCGATATCGCATGGCGAGGTTGTCACCCTCCGCGAAGGCCCGATGTCGCGTCTGAAGCGCGCTCCAGATAGGGCGGTCGAGCAGATGTCTCATTGCGCGGCACCCTCAGGCTTATTTACACGACGGTCGAGAGGGGCAGCGGCGAGGCCGTCCTCGATGGCAGCCAGCTGCTCAAGAAGCGGCCCCGAAAAACCTGCGCACAAATCCGCGACCACGTTCTCGATGCAAGGCCAGACGTCGCGCTTTGCGACATCGACCAGCCGCCGGCCGTCCCGAGTAAGCGAGACGATCCTGCGCCGCTGGTCATCGTTCGACGGACTGACCTCGAGCAATCCCAATCCGGCCAGAAGCGAGACGGTTCGCGTCACACCCGGCTGCGCGATCCCAAGGGATTGCGCCAGTTCCCCGACCGGCAGTGGGCCCAGCCTGTCGAGCGCGGCCAGCAGCGGGTATTGGCTCGCCTGAACCGGGACATCCAGCCTGTCGAGCAGGCGCTGCGCCTCCGCTTGCAGTTGCTCGCCTATACGCTTCAGCCTGCTGCCCAGGCACAGGAAGCCAAGCGATCGTATGACGTCTTCCATAGGTCAATTTTCATCCCCGTGAACATCGATAACATGATATATAACAATGCATGAAAAGCAAGATCGAGGCGTTCAAGCGCGAGTTCCAGGCATCGTGCGCAGGCCTATGTCGCCTTCGGCAAGGAAAGGTCGATCGATAAGGCTGCTTCGCCTGGACGAGGCCCGTTCGATCAGTTGCGCAGCCGGTAGCCGGTCCTGAAGATCCAGGCGACGATCGCTATGCAGATGAGCAGGAAGACCACCGTCATGCCGAGGCTGACGCCGACTGAAACGTCGGACTTGCCGTAGAAGCTCCAGCGGAACCCACTGACCAGGTAGACCACCGGGTTGAACAGCGTCACCGTGCGCCAGATGCCGGGCAGCATGTTGATCGAATAGAAGCTGCCGCCGAGGAAGGTCAGCGGCGTGATGATCAGCAGCGGCACGAGCTGCAGCTGCTCGAAGCTCTTCGCCCAGATGCCGATGATAAAGCCGAACAGGCTGAAGGTCACCGCCGTCAGCACCAGGAAGGCGAGCATCCAGAACGGATGCTCGATCGTCAGCGGCACGAACAGCGAGGCCGTCGCCAGGATGATCAGGCCAAGCACGATCGACTTTGTCGCCGCGCCCCCGACATAGGCGATGACGATCTCCAGATAGGACACCGGCGCGGACAGCAATTCGTAGATCGAGCCGACGAATTTCGGAAAATAGATGGCGAAAGAGGCGTTGGAGATCGATTGCGTCAGCAGCGACAGCATGATCAGCCCCGGTACGATGAAGGCGCCGTAGCTGATGCCGTCGATCTCGGTGATGCGCGAGCCGATGGCCGAACCGAAGACGACGAAATAGAGCGACGTCGAAATGACCGGCGAAACGATGCTCTGCAGCACAGTGCGAAGGGCGCGCGCCATCTCCACCCGATAGATCGCCCATACCGCATGAAGATTCATGGCCGCGCGCGGGTTCATGCCGGTTTCCTCACCAGATTGACGAAGATCTCCTCGAGCGAGCTGTTTTCCGTATCGATGTCGCGGAACTGGATGCCGGCCGCCTCGAGCTCGCGGATCAGCGAGGCGACGCCCGGCCGTTCGCTCTGGTTGTCATAAGTATAGGTCAGCTGTCCGCCATCCGGCGAAAGCTCCAGCGCGTAGTGCGAAAAAGTATCGGGAACGGTGGCCAGGGGACTGCGCAGTTCCAGCACAAGCCGTTTGCGGCCAAGCTTGCGCATCAGCTCGGCCTTGTCCTCCACCAGCACGATCTCGCCGCGGTTGATGACGCCGACGCGGTCGGCCATCGCCTCGGCTTCTTCGATGTAATGCGTGGTCAGGATGATGGTGACGCCGTCTTCGCGCAGCCGGCGCACCATCGCCCACATGTCCTGGCGCAGCTCGACATCGACGCCTGCCGTCGGTTCGTCGAGGAACAGGATGCGCGGCTCGTGCGACAGCGCCTTGGCAATCATCAGCCGGCGCTTCATGCCGCCGGACAGCGTGATCGCCTTGGCGTCCTTCTTGTCCCAGAGCGACAGGTCGCGCAGCACCTTTTCGACGAACGCCTTGTCCGCCGGCTTGCCGAACAGGCCGCGGCTGTAGTTGACCGTCGCCCACACGCTCTCGAAGGCGTCGATGGTCAGTTCCTGCGGCACCAGCCCGATCAGACTGCGCGCGGCGCGGTAGTCGCGGTTGATGTCATGGCCGTCGACGGTGACGGAACCCGACGAGCGGTTGACGATGCCGCAGACGATCGAGATCAGCGTTGTCTTGCCGGCGCCATTCGGCCCGAGCAGCGCAAAGATCTCGCCGCGCACGATGTCGAGATTGATCTCCTTCAGCGCCTTGAAGCCGGTGGCGTAGGTCTTGGTGACCCCGGAAATCGAGATGATCGGCTGCATGGCTGAAAACGACTGCTTGAAACAGAGTTGTTGATTTAATCCGCTGAATGTCGGTTCGCAAATCCGGATGTCAATGGCGCTCCTGACAGTTCTGGACCATCGAGGTTCGCCGGAATAGGCAACACCTGCCCGGTCGTCCAGCCAAATTCCACGTAAAAGCAGATTAACCGCACTGCGGCGTTCCGCCTCGCGGCGGGACGCCGCTTTGACCGTCCGGTGCATCAAGCCTATCCTTCAACAAACAAGCAGCAGCCGGAGCCGCCATGGACCCGCTCATTCTGTCGCGCATACAGTTCGGCGCGAACATCTCGTTCCACATCCTGTTCCCGGCGATCACCATCGCGCTCGGCTGGGTGCTGCTGTTCTTCAAGCTCCGCTACAACGCGACAAACGATTCCGCCTGGATGCGCGCTTATTTCACCTGGGTTAAGGTATTCGCGCTGTCCTTCGCCATGGGCGTGGTTTCCGGCGTCACCATGAGTTTTCAGTTCGGCACCAACTGGCCGGGCTATATGGAGACGGTCGGCAACATTGCCGGCCCGCTGCTGGCCTACGAGATCCTGACCGCCTTTTTCCTCGAGGCGGCGTTCCTCGGCATCATGCTGTTCGGCTTCCGCCGCGTCTCGAACCGCGTCCACACGCTGGCGACGGTGCTGGTGGCTGGCGGCACCACCTTGTCCGCCTTCTGGATCATCGCACTCAATTCGTGGATGCAGACGCCGGCCGGCTTCGAGATGCGCGATGGTGTAGCGCACGCCACCGACTGGTGGGCCGTTGTCTTCAATCCGTCCATGCCCTACCGGCTCGTCCATATGCTGCTTGCTTCGGGGCTGACCGTCTCGTTCCTGGTCGCCGGCCTGTCGGCGCTCCGCTATCTCTACGGCGATCGCTCGGAATCGATGTGGAAGGCCTTGCGCACCGGCGTCTTCACCGCCGCGATCCTGATTCCCATCCAGATCTTTGCCGGCGACCAGCACGGCCTCAACACGCTGGAACACCAGCCGCAGAAGATCGCCGCGATGGAGGCCAACTGGAACACCGGTCCCAACGTGCCGCTGGTGCTGTTTGCGCTTCCCGATGAAGCGGCCAAGGAGAACAGGTTCGAGCTCACCATTCCCGATGGCGCCAGCCTCATCCTCAGGCACAGCGCCGGCGGCATCGTACCGGGGCTGAACGATTATGCCGGCAACCATCCCCCGGTATTTCCGGTGTTCTGGGGCTTTCGCATCATGGTCGGCACCGGCCTCCTGATGCTCGGCGTATCCTGGTCGGCGGCCTTCTTCCTCAAGCGCCGCCACAGCCTGCCAAAGCCGCTGGCGCTGATCATGGTGCCGATGGCGCTGTCCGGCTGGCTGGCGACGCTGGCCGGCTGGTACACCACCGAGATCGGCCGCCAGCCCTGGCTGGTCACCGGCGTGCTGCGTACCGCCGATGCCGTCGGCCCCGTCGCCGGCAGCCATGTCGCGCTGTCGCTCGCGGTCTATCTCATCCTCTATGTGCTGCTCTTGATCGCCTATCTCGGCGTGTTGGTGCATCTGGCATTGAAGGCGGCGAAGGATGGTGACACCTCGCCGCTGCCGGGCGTCATGAACAGGCCGCTGTCGCAGCCGGTTGCGCAACCAGGAGAAACATCATGAGCGTCGACTGGCCGACCCTGCTGCCTCTGATCTTCGCCGGCCTGATGGGCCTCGCTATCCTGATCTACGTCATCCTCGACGGCTTCGATCTCGGCATCGGCATCCTGTTCGCCGCGGCCGAAGACACCGAGCAGGATACGATGATCGCCGCCATCGGCCCGTTCTGGGACGCCAACGAGACCTGGCTGGTGCTGGCGGTCGGCTTGCTGCTGGTCGCCTTCCCATTGGCGCACGGCACCATCCTGACGGCGCTCTACATTCCGGTCTTCGTGCTGCTGGTCGGCTTGATCCTGCGCGGCGTCGCCTTCGATTTCCGCGCCAAGGTGCCTGCCGGCAGGAAGCACCGCTGGAACCGCATCTTTTTCCTCGGCTCGGTCATCGCGTCGCTGGCGCAAGGTTATATGCTCGGCGTCTATGTGCTCGGCCTCGACGTCGGCCCTGGCGGCGTCGCTTTCGGCGCACTGGTGGCGCTCTGCCTTGCCGCGGCCTACGCGGCGATGGGCGCGGCCTGGGTCATCTATAAGACCGAAGGCGATCTGCAGAAGAAGGCGGTGCTGTGGCTGCGCACGGCGTTGGTGCTGACCGCGCTCGGCATGGTCGCGGTATCGCTGGCCACGCCCTTTGCCAGCGCGCGCATCTTCGACAAATGGTTCGTCTGGCCGGCCATGCTCTATTTGTCGCCGCTCCCGATCCTGTCGGCAGTGCTGTTCCTGTGGCTGTGGCGCCAGACCTTCCATCTGCCGAAACCCGGCGACCGCCACGCGCTGCTCCCGTTCCTGACATTGGCCGCGATCTTCACGCTCGGCTTTGCCGGCCTCGCCTGGTCGTTCTACCCCTTCGTGGTGCCCGACCGGCTGACCATCTGGCAGGCTGCTTCGGCACCCGAAAGCCTGGCCGTCATCCTGGTCGGGACGGTCGTCGTGTTGCCGATCATCATCTTCTATTCGTTCTTTGCCTACCGGGTATTCGCCGGCAAGGCGACGGACCTGACCTATGACTGACCGGCATCGTCGCCGCCGCCTGAAACAGAATATTCATCTTCAAGCGGAATAACCTTCTCTGGCCGGCCCAGCAGAATCGCCGGCAAGAAGAAGGGCAACAGAATGACCCCCTTTTCTGCGGCAGGACAGGATCGGCTGCTGCTTTTGCTGATCCGGACGGTCGCGCTGATCGGCGCACTCGCGCTTGCCGGCCTGCTGCCGGCCATGCCGCAGGCGCATGCCCAGGACGCGGCCAACTGGACGGGCGTGTGGGACACGAAGTGGCGCGGCGGCGGCGCCCAGATCAAGTTCGAGCAGACGGGCACTGACGTAAAGGGCATGTACCCGCTTTATAACGGCCGTATCGAGGCCAAGGCCGAAGGCGACAAGCTTGTCGGCCACTGGTTCGAAGGCGCCCGCCAGGGCGCCTTCACCTTCGTCCAATCGCCCGACGGCGGCAGCTTCATGGGCCGCTTCGACGCCGCCACCGCCGAATGGTGGACAGGCGTGCGCGTCAGCGCCGTCGAGGACGTCCGCGTCGACCAGTCGAGCCCGATGAGCACCATGCGCTCGTTCCTGCAGACGATGAACGAGAGCGGCGCCGACAACGTGCCGCGCGCCACCGGCGGCGGCATGGGTCTTGCCGGTCTGGCAGCGGGTCTCGTCGACGTCACCGAGGCCGACCGCGGCGGCCTCAACATGCCCGATTACACCAAGCTTCTGTTCACCGTCATCGACAACGCGACGTTCCGTCTGTGGAGCCTGCCGCATGATGCGATTTCCGGAGACGAGGTGACGTCGACGCTGCCGCAATACGGAACCAGGATCTCCTTCGACGTCACTGTTCGTCGCAAGAATGGCGACTGGTTCATCGTCGGGCCGCCACTTGCCCAGCTCCAGGCCAAGCTCGCCGAATTCCAGGAAGCGCGTGGCGAAGCCGTCGACATGGTCGACGATCCGAGCAGGCTCGCCTCGCCGCGCGACACGTTCAAGGTACTGTTGAGCGGCCTCACCGAAGCCGGCGACCCGGCCCAGGCGGCGCTCGACCTGCGCAACTACAGTCAGGCGGTGCGTGGCGACGAGGCGTTCCTGCTCGAGCGCTATCTCAAAAAGGTCATCGACCGCATCGGCTACGTCTATTGGCAGGAGATCCCCGACGATCCGAAGAGCAACACCCCCTTCGTCTATTTCGAGCATCCCGCCGGCAACATCGTCATCGGCCCGGTCGAGACTGAGAAGGGCAAGATCTGGCAGTTCACGCCCGAGACGCTCGCCCACATCCGCGCGCTCTACGCCGATGTCGAAGACGTGCCGGTGGCGCCGGAATTCGCCGCCTTCGCCAGCACCGACCCGTTCTTCATCGCCCGTGGCCTCGCCCGCGAGATCAGCCCCGGCCTGCTTACCCGCGCCGGCCCGATGGAGCGCTGGCAATGGTCGATGCTCGGCCTTGCCGCACTGGCCGGCATCCTCTTCGGCTTCATCGCCAATGCGCTGATTTCCTTGCTTGTGCGAAGGACGGACAGCCCGGCCTTCTTCCGCATTGTCGAATGGGCGGTGCGCTCGATCGTGCTTGGCTTCTTCCTGCTGTTGACGCTGCGCCCGCTCGGTCTGCCGCAAGTGGTCGCCGCCCCGGTCAAGGCAATCGCCTGGAGCCTGGTCGTGATTGGCGCCGTGCCGGTGGTCTGGCACCTGATCGGCAAGGTCGCCGACCATTACCGTGGACTGTGGCAGGTGCCCGGCTATCACGACACGCTGATTTCGCTGTCCACCGGCGTGGCGCGCGTCGCCGTGCTGGTCGTCGCCTTCCTGCTGCTGGCCGAAGTGCTCGCCATCCCCTACGAAGGCGTCATTGCCGGTCTCGGCATCGGCGGTCTGGCGGTGGCGCTGGCCGCGCAGCCGACGCTGCAGAACTTCCTCTCCGGCCTGACGCTTTATGCCGACCGGCCGGTCAGCGTCGGCGACTTCTGCAAGTTCGGCGACCAGTCCGGCACGATCGAGCATATCGGCATGCGCTCGACGCGCATCCGGTCGCTCGACCGCACGATCATCTCGGTGCCGAACTCGGATTTCGCCGGCATGCAGATCGAGAACTACGCCCATCGCGACCGCACCCGGTTCGCGGCGACGCTGCAGCTGCGCTACGAGACGACGCCCGATCAGCTACGTTACGTCCTGGCCGAGCTGCGCAAGCTGCTGATCGCCCATCCGCGCGTTATCGACGAGCCGTGCCGCGTGCGCTTTGTCGGCTTCGGCGCCTATTCGCTCGATATCGACGTGTTCACTTATATCAAAACCGCCGACGTGGCCGATTTTCAAGCCATCCGCGAGGACATCCTGTTGTCCATGATCAACATCATGGATGATGCCGGCGCGCAGTTCGCCTTCCCTTCGTCACTGGAATACAGAGCCACCGACCTTCCGGTCGACGACGAAAAACGCATCGCCGCGGAGAAAAGGGTCAGCGATTGGCGCGAGGCGCAAAACCTGCCTTTCCCCGACTTCAGCCAGATCGACAAATTCGCCCTCAACAACACACTTGCCTACCCGCCTGAGGGCTCGGCGCATTATCGCGAGACAGAGCCCGACCCGGACTCGGCCGAGGCAAAGGCGACGCTGGAGAAGGTGCGCTGGAGCCTGCCCTGGAAAAAGGGGGAGTAGTGCGAAGCGCGGAAACTGCTGATCTCCCCCCTTGAGGGGGAGATGTCGCTGAAAGCGACAGAGGGGGTCGCCGCGTGTGGAGTGCCAGCTTCGTCTTCCTCGATATGCCGGACCGCGTCGCGCCAACCGAACCGACCCCCTCTGGCCTGCCGGCCATCTCCCCCTCAAGGGGGGAGATCAGCAAGCCCCGCCGCAAAACTCAGCTCTTGCTGGCGGCCAGCACCAGTACCGGCTTTTCGCGGTAGAGGTTGGGGAAGAGCCGCTTCAGATTCTCGACCTTGGGCAGATCGTTGTAGACGATATAGGGATAGGTCGGGTTGAGCGTCAGAAAGTCCTGGTGATAGTCCTCGGCCGGATAGAAGGTCTTGCCGGTCTCCAGCGTCGTCACGATCGGCTTGGGAAACACCTTGGCCTTGTCGAGCTGGGCGATGTAGCTTTCGGCGATCTTTTTCTGTGCGTCGTTTTCGGCAAAGATCGTCGAACGGTACTGGGTGCCGCTGTCCGGACCCTGGTAGTTCAGTTGCGTCGGGTTGTGCGCCACCGAGAAATACACCTGCAGCAGCTGGCCGTAGGTCACCTCGGACGGCTCGTAGGTGATCTCGACGGATTCGGCATGGCCCGTCCGGCTGGTGCCGACCATTTCATAGACGGCCGTGTCCTTGTCGCCGCCGGCATAGCCGGAAACGGCGCTGGTGACGCCCTTGACGTGCTGGAACACGCCTTGCACGCCCCAGAAGCAGCCGCCGGCAAAGACCGCCTTTTCGGTGCCGGCGGTGGCCTTCTCGTCCATTGCCGGCGGCGGGATCACCACCGCGTCTTCGGCCGAAACTGCCGGCGTCTGCCAGAACACGGCCGCGGCGGCCGTGAGGATGAGCGCGGCAAGCGCTGCCTTTGCGAAAATCGACGATCGTTTCAGGGCTCCGGTCATGTCTGATCTCCCATGATGGTGGTGGATTATACGACGGATAGGTCCGCCGGGCTCTCACATTGCTGTGCGCATCGCCTATTTGGCCGGAGCCATGGCATCGCAGGCCTTGGTCGCCTCTGCCTTCTTCATGGCGTCCGTCTCGGCATCGGCCTTGTTCATGCAGTCGGCCTTCATCGGATCGCCCGCCCTCATCGCAGTCGTGGCCATCGCGTCAGCCGCCATGGCGCCGGCCGGCTTCATGGCATCCGTTGCCGGCTTCATGACGTTTGTCGCCATCGCCGGCTTCATCGCATCTTCGGCCCGCGCCGTGCCTCCTGCGAACAGCGCCGTCGAGCAAAGTGCGAAGGCGAGTGCCGCCAGAGTCGGGCGATTGGTCAAACGATTGGTCATGATGATCTCCTTGGGTTTGGCAGGTTGACTGCATGCGGCGACGCCGCTGCGCGTTGTGAAAATTTCGGCAGGGTTTCTAGTTCGTAGCGGCAGCAAGGATCGGCCCGCCGCCCGGCACCTGCACCAGCACCGCTGTGCTGAGGCCGCCCGTCGCCGCCGGCAGCGGCAGTGCGGTGGCGTCGCCGGTCCAACTGCCCAGCCTGGTCAGCGAATGCACGACATTGGCGTGCGGCAGCGTGCGGCCGGTGTTTTCGCCGCGCGCCACCGGCACCTCGACGACGCCCTTGCCATAACGCACCAGCCAGACGTCGGCCCTGCCGCCGGGCACCGGACCGGCGCCGATGCTGACCTTCCCGCCGGCGAGCGACAACGAAGGTCCGTCATCGTGGCCGCCGCTCGAAATCAGCTGCTCGATCTCGCCCGGCCTGGCGCCGACGGCATCGGCCCTGCCGTTGACCACCACTTGCGGCGTGAACGGGCCGGAACGGCCGAGCGACGGTTCATAGCGGACCTGGCGCTGCGTGAATTCTTCTTTGCCGAATGTGTCCTTCCAGCCGAGATAGTCCCAGTAGGTGACGTTGAAGGACAGCGCCAGCACGCCGGGCCGGTCCTTGACCTTGATCAGATTGGCGTTGGCCGGCGGACAGGACGAGCAGCCCTGGCTGGTGAACAGCTCGACGACGGTCATCGTCTGGCCGGCGGCCGCGCTGGTTGCCGACAGCACAGTCGCGGAAAACAGTGCCGCGGCGAGCCCCATCAGGGCTGTGCTTCGTTCCGATCCGGTCATCGCTGTTCTCCTGTGCGGTTCCATGTCCACACTTCGCCGCCGACACACGGTTCGTTACAGCATCACCGCTTCGTGATCGTTCGCAGCTCTCCCACAGGGGGCGAAGGGAAGACGGTCGCTCGCAACCAACACGCCACCCGGTGTGACCGGGGCGGCGGTGTGATGGACTGCAGCCTAAGCGGGCGACTTGCCCTCGCACTCAGCTGCGGCGGCCTATTGTGTCAACAGCGTTTCCGATGCCCGCTGATTGAAGGCGCACTTGCCGGTTACTGTGTAGAAAAAGTCGGCGTTGGAATCGGTGATGGTCGGAGATGTCGGCACCGATGATCCCCCGTCTTCCCACGCTTGTGTGCTGGTCTGGCCGCACGGCACCAGCGTGAAGATATCGACCGTTTGGCCACTGGCGATCTCGACGCCGTTCGCGTAGAGGCGGTTCGATGTTGCCGGATCGTTCGACTTGAGCACCGTTGGATTGCCTGACGGGACATCCATCTGCAGATATAGCTGGTCCATCTGGCTGACGTCGATCACCGCGCCGGCACCGGTCGCGGGATACATTGTGTTGACACAGGTGGTCGCGTATTTCCTGCCGTATGAGTCGGTCTGGACGATCGTGGTGCTAGGCAAGCCGTAGAAGCTGAGCACCGTGGTGGTCGTACACACCTGCTGTTGGACCATAGTGATCGTCGCTCCGTTGATGGTGGAGACGGTCGCCGTGCCATAGCCTTTCGGATCGCCATAACCGTTGTATGTGTAGGTGATCTTCATCAGCTTGTTGGCCACCGTGTCCCCGAATTTGGTGCCGTAGAGCGTCATTGTCTTGCCCCACCAGCCCGAGATCTTGGTCACCTTGAACGTGGCTTGCACCAATGCCGGCCGCTTTGTCACTGCCGACGCAACGCCGACCTGCACCGTGTTGATCCTGGCGATCTGCATGAAATTCGTCGGCATGGCAAAGCCGGCCGAAGCCTTGATGCTGGCGGCGCCGTCGGTGGCGACGACGAAGCTGTCGAGCTTGGCCGTGCCTTGCCCGCCATTGGCCAGGTATGCCTCCTGCAGTTTTACCTGGCGGTCCGCCAGTGAGGTGTCCGTCGCAAGCGTCGTGATCGACAGCGACGCTGCATCGAGGGCGTTCTGCATCGATACCCTGGTTGAAACCGCAGAGGTATAGTCTATGGAAAAACCCAATGCGGCAACCATCGGGATAAGCATGATGGCGAGCAATGGCGCGAACGAGCCGCTCACCGATTTGAGAAATTTGCGTGCTGACAACGGCATTCCGATCCCCCCGAACGGCGATAGACCGGTGGGCTATCACGCCGGGCGCGAACTATGCTCTAATCTCATGGATCAAAGTTTAACGACTTTGCCGCCCCGCCGCCGCACCCGCGCCCCGCCGCTTGCCGATGTAGCGTGCCCCTGCTAAAGCGCGCCGCATGACCACGCCGATCAAAAACATCCGCAACTTCTCCATCGTTGCCCATATCGACCATGGCAAATCCACGCTTGCCGACCGGCTGATCCAGTCGACCGGCGGGCTGGAGCTGCGCGACATGAAGGAGCAGGTGCTGGACTCGATGGACATCGAGCGCGAGCGCGGCATCACCATCAAGGCGCAGACGGTGCGGCTGAAGTACCACGCCAACAATGGCCAGGATTATATCCTCAACCTGATCGACACGCCCGGCCATGTCGACTTCGCCTATGAAGTGTCGCGCTCGCTCGCTGCCTGCGAAGGTTCACTGCTGGTCGTCGACGCCTCGCAAGGCGTCGAGGCGCAGACGCTGGCCAATGTCTACCAGGCGATCGACAACAACCATGAGATCGTCGTGGTGCTGAACAAGGTCGACCTGCCCGCCGCCGAGCCCGAGCGCATCCGCGAACAGGTCGAGGAGGTGATCGGCATCGACGCCTCCAACGCCGTGCTGATCTCGGCCAAGACCGGGCTAGGCATTCCCGACGTGCTGGAAGCGATCGTCAACGATCTGCCGCCGCCGCGCGAGGGCGACATCACGGCCCCGCTGAAGGCGATGCTGGTCGACAGCTGGTACGACGCCTATCTCGGCGTCATCGTGCTGGTCCGCATCATCGACGGCGTGCTGAAGAAGGGCCAGACCATCCGCATGATGGGCACTGGCGCCAGGTACCTGGTCGAGCGCACCGGCGTCTTTACGCCTGCCCGCATCAATGTCGACGAGCTCGGCCCCGGCGAGTTCGGTTTCTTCACCGGCTCGATCAAGGAGGTTGCCGACACCCGCGTCGGCGACACCATCACCGAGGACAAGCGCCCGACGGCGCAAGCCCTGCCCGGCTTCAAGCCGGCACAGCCGGTGGTGTTCTGCGGCCTGTTCCCGGTCGACGCCGCCGATTTCGAGGATCTGCGCGCCGCTGTCGGCAAGCTGCGCCTCAATGACGCCTCCTTCTCCTTTGAAATGGAAACCAGCGCCGCGCTCGGCTTCGGCTATCGCTGCGGCTTCCTCGGGCTGCTGCATCTCGAAATCATCCAGGAGCGGCTGGAGCGCGAGTTCAATCTCGATCTCATCGCCACCGCACCTAGCGTCGTCTACCGCCTGCTGTTGAACGACGGCTCGGTCAAGGAACTGCACAACCCAGCCGACATGCCCGACGTGGTCAAGATTTCGGCCATCGAGGAGCCGTGGATCCGCGCCACCATCCTCACCCCCGACGACTATCTCGGCGGCATCCTGAAGCTCTGCCAGGACCGGCGCGGCATTCAGGCCGACCTCTCCTATGTCGGCAAACGCGCCATGCTGATCTACGATCTGCCGCTCAACGAGGTGGTCTTCGACTTCTACGACCGGCTGAAGTCGATCTCCAAGGGCTACGCCTCCTTCGACTATCACCTCACCGACTACAAGGAAGGCGACCTGGTCAAGATGTCGATCCTGGTCAACGAAGAGCCGGTCGATGCGCTGTCGATGCTGGTCCACCGTACGGCGGCGGAAAAGCGCGGCCGCCAGATGTGCGAGAAGCTGAAGGAGCTGATCCCGCATCATCTGTTCAAGATCCCGATCCAGGCGGCGATCGGCGGCAAGGTCATCGCCCGAGAGACCATCTCGGCGCTGCGCAAGGACGTCACGGCCAAATGCTACGGCGGCGACGTCTCACGCAAACGCAAGCTGCTCGACAAGCAGAAAGAGGGCAAGAAGCGGATGCGCCAGTTCGGCAAGGTGGACATCCCGCAGGAGGCGTTTATCCAGGCGCTGAAGATGGGCGATTGAGAAGCCGGTTGGCGCGCACAGCGCGCCAGGCCATCGATCCAGTGGATCGATGGCTTGGCTTCGAAAGCGGGGGAGCTGCCGGAAGCAGCGGGCCACTCGCCAGCGCGGCGCTGAAGCTGCATGGTGGAGATTGGGCAGAAGCGTGCGACCGGTCAGCAAGCTGGATACGCGCCGGCCATTGCGACCCCTTCAGGACAGCGGACCATCATTGGAGAATGTCCCGCCTTGAAGTATCCTTGCGGCTTCGGGGGAGACATCACATGCGCTCCACTCTGGACCTCGTCGCCGCGATCGGCCTCGCTATCGGCGGCGCTTTCGGACTCGCCGGCACCTTCGTCGAGAGCGCGCCCCTTCGCGAAACGCTCTGGACGATCGACGGCGTGGCGCTCGTGGTGGCGACCGCGCTGCTGACGATGAAGTATCAGCGGCAGGGCAATGACTGGGTGGCGGCTGGATTTTTGACCTTTCTCGCCGGCGAAAGCCTGCTGCTGGCCGGCAATGCGGCCGGGCTTGAGGCCAGCGTGCCCTCCTATGTCGGCGGTATCTCGCTTTGGGCGGCTGCGCTGGTCATGGTCAGCGCGCCGAAAACCTTCGCGCTGTGGATGCGGCTCACGGCTCTCGTCGCCGCCTTGCTGTTTGTTGCGTCGGCGGGCCTGATCCTGTGGGGGGCGCCGTTGCTGCCGACCTCGGAGCCGCTGCCCGCTGCCGGATATCCCTTCCTGGTGCTCACATTCATCGGCTGGATCTGGACGCTGCTGAAGCCCGGGCGTTGAGTCCGGTCGGACCGCCCCCTCTCCGGTTTGCTGCGCAAACCACCTCTCCCCCACTTTGTGGGGGCGAGGAAACGCCAGCCGCGAAGCCGCGCCCTCGCTAGACTTGGGTTCCTCGCCCCGCAAGCGGGGAGAGGTGGCCGCGAAGCGGCCGGAGAGGGGTCTTCCTTGGCAACGCTGCGCCTTTCGCGATGTGCAAATGGCGCACCCCCTTCCACCCATCCCGCCGCCATGCCATGTTCCCCCTCGCGGCCGGGCAGGCCGCTTCATTCCGGGGGGAAATCATCATGTCGTCCTACGCTTTCGCGCGCCGCGTCGCCGCGTCGCTGTTCATTGTCACGCTGTTTGCGCCCGTCGCGCATGCCGGCGATGTCACCTTCGAGATCAAGAACAGCCATCCGAACGCCATGCGCGTCGAGCTCTACAGCCAGGACCGCGATCATGTCTGGCCGGGCAACAATCAGGATTACTATCTCAACGATGGCGAGACCAAGTCGATCCCGCTGTCCTGCAGTGACGGCGAATCGATCTGCTACGGCGCCTGGGTCGACGGCGACGAGAACACCTATTGGGGCGTCGGCCCCGGCAATACGGAAAAGTGCGACGATTGCTGCTACACCTGCAGTGGCGGCGAGACCGAGGAAATCGATCTGGTTCCGTGACGTGGCAGATCTCCCCCCTTGAGGGGGAGATGTCGCCAAAGGCGACAGAGGGGGTCGCCGCGCATAGAGCGCCAACCTGTTCTGCAGTAGTAGGCCGAGTCCGGTCGTGCCGACCCCCTCTGGCCGCTGCGCGACCATCTCCCCCTCGAGGGGGGAGAGGGCCGTCCCGCGAGTGCAGGCCGGCAACGGAATTCAAAGCTGAAACAAAAAACCCGCCTCGGCGGGCGGGTCGTTGGAGCCAATTGGCACCATGCGTAAATTAATAGCATAGCTGCCGGCACAAAGCAAGAACAAAATGTGGTGCTGCGAGCAAAAAATGCGAATTCCCTTACCGCCGCGCCCGAGGTCGGCCCTCACGAGGGGGAGAATGCTGCCTTGACGTCGTCCCGACTGTCGCCATAGCGTAGTCCGACAGGAGACCCACCCATGGCAGTGGTCGAAGGCGAGAACATCGACATCGGCTTTTCGGGAAAACGTTGCATCCATTCGCGCAACTGCGTGCTTGGCGATCCGCATGTTTTCGTGCCCAACGCGCCCGGCCAGTGGATCCACCCCGAGGCGGCCAGCGTCGAGAAGATCGTGGCGCTCGCCGAAGCCTGCCCGTCCGGCGCCATCACCTATATCCGCAAGGATGGCGGGCCGCAGGAACAGCCGCCGGTGGTCAACATTGTGCGCATAAGGGAAAACGGTCCGCTGGCGCTGCATGCCGAGATCGTGCTGGGCGGCGAAACGTCTTACCGCGCCACGCTCTGCCGCTGCGGCGCCTCGGAAAACAAGCCGTTCTGCGACGGCAGCCACGCCAAGACGGGCTTCATCGCCACCGGCGAGCCGGCGCTGAAGGACACGCCGGCGCTGGAAGTGCGAGATGGCCCGCTCACCGTCACGCCGACGACCAACGGCCCGCTCAAGCTCGAAGGCAATGTCGAAATCGTCACCGGCACCGGCCACACGGTCGACCGTACGCAACGCGCCTTCCTCTGCCGCTGCGGCCACTCCGCCAACAAGCCGTTCTGCGATGGCTCGCACAAGCGCGTGGGGTTTGTGGGGTAGCCTAGCGATCTCCCCCCTTGAGGGGGAGATGTCGCCGAAGGCGACAGAGGGGGTCGGTACGTCCTGACGCCAACGCCATCGCGGCCAGAGAATGCCGGGGCTCCACGCGAGACGACCCCCTCTGGCCTGCCGGCCATCTCCCCCTCGAGGGGGGAGATTACGCTGCCTTGGCCCAGCCATCGCGGCTTTATCGGCCCGTTCATATCCGGTAAGGGGCGGGGCAAGAGAATTCTCCGGACCCGCCAATGACCGCCAAGACCAAATCGCCACCCCTGTTCCTCGGCATCGACACCGGCGGCACCTATACCGACGCCGTGCTGTGGTCGGAGGCCGGCGGGCCAAGCGGCAAGGTGCTGGCAAAGGCCAAGGCGCTGACGACACGGCACGATCTGGCGGTCGGCATCTCCGGCGCGGTCGATGCGGTGCTCGAAATGGCCGGCACCGACCCGGCAGCGATCAAACTGGTGTCGATGTCGACGACGCTAGCCACCAATGCGCTGGTCGAGGGCCAGGGCGGCCGCGTGGCGCTGGTGATGATTGGCTTTGCCGAAGGCGACCTTGCCCGCGACGGGCTGAAGGCGGCGCTCGGCACCGACCCGGTGGTGTTCTGCCCCGGCGGCCACGATGTCCATGGCAATGCGGCAACGCTCGATCTTTCCGGGCTGGAGGCAGCTTTGCCGGAACTGGAAAAGTCGGTATCCGGCTTTGCCGTCTGCGCCTATTTCGCCACCCGCAACCCGGCGCATGAGCTAAGCGCGCGGAACCTGATCCGCGACAGGACCGGCCTGCCGGTTACCGCCAGCCACGAACTGTCGGCCAAGCTCGGCGGCCCGCGCCGGGCGCTGACGACATTGCTCAACGCCAGGCTGATCTCGATGATCGACCGGCTGGTCGCGGCAACCGAAGGCTTTTTGGCCGCGCGCAACATCGCCGCCCCGCTGATGGTGGTGCGCGGCGACGGCGCTTTGGTCTCGGCCGCCTTTGCCCGCCAGCGGCCGATCGAGACCATCCTGTCCGGCCCGGCCGCCAGCCTCGTCGGCGCCCGCCACATGACCGGCCTCGACAATGCGGTGGTCTCCGACATCGGCGGCACCACCACCGACGTTGCCGTGCTCGACAAGGGCCGGCCGCGGCTTGATCCGGAAGGCGCCACCGTCGGCGGGTTCCGCACCATGGTCGAGGCCGTCGCCATGCGCACCTTTGGCCTCGGCGGCGATTCCGAAGTGGCGCTGGAGGACGGCGTGCTCAATCCGAGAATCCTGCTCGGCCCGCGCCGCCTGGTGCCGCTGGCGCTGGCCGGCATGATACATGGCGAGGCCGTCACATCAGAGCTCGAACGCCAGCTGCGCGCGCCCAACCCCGGCCGCATGGATGGCCGGCTGGCTGTGCGCACCGGCGTGCCGGAGCGGCTGGCGGCCGGACTGACCGGTGCCGAAGCCAAGCTTTACGAGTTGATCGGTGCCGTGCCGCAGGCTCTCGACAGATTGCTGTCCTCGAACGCCCAGAACGCCACCTTGAACCGGCTGGTGTCGCGCGGGCTGGTGCATGTCGCCGGCTTCACGCCGTCGGACGCCGCGCATGTGCTGGGCAGGCAGGCCAATTGGGATGCGGCCGCGGCGCGTCTGGGTGCCGAGCTGTTCGCGCGCAGGCGCGACGGCCGCGGCCAGTTCATCGCCGCCTCGCCGGAGGCGATCTCGGAACGGGTGCTGACCGCGCTGACCCGCCTGTCGGCGGAAGTCATCCTCGAGACCGCCTTTGCCGAGGACGGGCTGGATGGCGCTGCGACCGTCGCCCATGCCCTGGTCCAGCGCGCCGTCGACGCGCATCCCGGCATCGCCCGGCTCAGCGTCGCGCTCGACCGTCCGGTGGTCGGCCTCGGCGCCTCGGCGCCGCTGCATTATGCCGGCCTGACCGAGCTGGTCGGCAATCGATGCGTGGTGCCGCAGGATACCGATGTCGCCAACGCGCTCGGCGCCGTCGTCGGCCAGGTCCGGGTATCGGCCAAGGCGCGGGTCAGCCAGCCCAAGGAAGGGCTATTCCGCGTCGCCTCCGGTGAAAGCGTGCGCGATTTCAACGACGAAGCAGCGGCGATGGCTGCAGCGGAGAAAGATGTGCGGGCGATTGCCGCCGGGCGGGCTAAGGACGCCGGCACCGACAGCGCCGAGATCGAAATCGCCAGCGAGTTCCGCGTCTCCACCGTAGAGGGCCAGCGCATGTTCATCGAGGCGCATGTCGTGGCGGTGGCGTCGGGACGGCCAAGGATTGCGGTGTGAGCGCGTAATCGCCCCCCTCAAGGGGGGAGATCGGCAGCGAAAACGCCCTACCTTCACCTTAGGCCGAGTTGACCCTACAACCTTGCCATGTCAAAGGCCCGAGGCCGGCAAGCCGACCAAGCCCTGGAGAAGCCCTGATGACCGATCGCGTCGAGATCGCCGGATTGCGGATTGCCCGCGAGCTTCATGATTTCGTCGTGAACGAAGCGATGCCGGGCACCGGCATCGAGGGGGAGGCATTCTGGAACGGTTTTTCGGCGATCGTCCATGATCTCTCGCCAAAAAACCGGGCGCTGCTCGAAAAGCGCGATGCCATGCAGGACAAGCTCGACCGCTGGTATCGCGACAATGGCGCGCCCGTCGACATGGAGGCCTACAAGACGTTCCTCCGCGAGATCGGCTATCTGCTGCCCGAGGGGCCGGCGTTCGGCGTGACCACCGAAAATGTCGACCCGGAAATCGCTTTGGTTGCCGGGCCGCAGTTGGTGGTGCCGGTGATGAACGCGCGTTATGCGCTGAATGCTGCCAATGCGCGCTGGGGCTCGCTGTACGATGCGCTCTACGGCACCGACGCTATCCCGGAGACGGCCGGCGCCGAGCGAGGCAACAAATTCAATCCGGCGCGCGGTGCCAAGGTCGTCGCCTGGGTGAAAAGCTTCTTCGACGAGGCGGTGCCGCTCACCACAGGCAAATGGGCCGGCGTCAACGGGCTTTCGGTCGCCAACGGCATGTTGCGGCTCGGCGAGGGTGCCGGCGCCACCACGCTTGCCGACCTCAGACAGTTTGCCGGCTATCGCGGCGATGCCGCCGACCCCGAAGCCGTGCTGCTCACCAAGAACGGCCTGCATATCGAAATCGTCATCGACCGCAACAACCAGATCGGCCGCACCGATCCGGCCGGCATTGCCGATGTCGTGCTGGAATCGGCACTGACCACCATCCAGGACTGCGAGGATTCGATCGCCGCAGTGGATGCGCAGGACAAGGTGCTGGTCTACCGCAACTGGCTCGGCCTGATGAAGGGCGACTTGGCGGAGGAGATCACCAAGGCCGGCAAGAGCTTTGTCCGCAGGCTCAACCCCGACCGCACCTATACAGCGCCCGATGGCGGCACGCTGACCTTGCCCGGCCGCTCGCTGATGCTGGTCAGGAATGTCGGCCACCTTATGACCAATCCGGCGATATCGGACCGCGACGGCAACGAGGTGCCGGAAGGCATCATGGATGCGGCGCTGACGGCGCTGATCGCGCTGCATGACATCGGCGTGAACGGGCGCCGCGCCAATTCTCGCGCCGGCTCGATGTACATCGTAAAGCCCAAGATGCACGGGCCCGACGAAGTTGCCTTCGCCGTCGAGATTTTCGACCGCGTCGAGGCGCTGCTCGGCGTGCCCAAAAACACCATCAAGATGGGCATCATGGACGAGGAGCGGCGCACCACCGTCAACCTCAAGGAGGCGATCCGCGCCGCGAAAGAACGCGTCGTCTTCATCAACACCGGCTTCCTCGATCGCACCGGCGACGAGATCCACACCTCGATGGAAGCCGGCCCGATGATCCGCAAGGGCGACATGAAGCAGGCCGCCTGGATCGCCGCCTACGAAGCCTGGAACGTCGACATCGGGCTGGAATGTGGGTTGGCCGGCCACGCCCAGATAGGCAAAGGCATGTGGGCGATGCCCGACCTTATGGCGGCGATGCTGGCCGAGAAAATCGCGCATCCCAAGGCCGGCGCCAACACCGCCTGGGTGCCGTCGCCGACGGCGGCGACGCTGCACGCCACCCATTATCACAAGGTCGACGTCCATGCCGTGCAAGCGGCGCTGAAGAGCCGGCCCAAGGCAAAACTCGACGACATCCTGTCGGTGCCGGTCGCTGTGCGGCCGAACTGGTCTCAGGCGGACATCCAGAAGGAACTCGACAACAACGCGCAAGGCATTCTGGGCTATGTCGTGCGCTGGATCGACCAGGGCGTCGGCTGTTCGAAAGTGCCTGACATAAACGACGTCGGTCTGATGGAGGACCGCGCCACGCTGCGCATCTCCTCGCAGCACATCGCCAACTGGCTCCATCACCGCGTCTGCACGCCCGAGCAGGTCATGGAGACGATGAAACGCATGGCGGCGATCGTCGACCGCCAGAACCAAGGCGATCCGCTCTACCGGCCGATGGCGCCGGATTTCGACAAGTCCATCGCCTTCCTCGCCGCCTGCGACCTGGTCTTCAAGGGGCGCGTGCAACCCAACGGCTACACCGAGCCGGTGCTGCACGCACGGCGGCTGGAGCTGAAGGCGCGGGATAACGGCTGAACCGAAAGCACGATGCACGCCGGCCAAGGGTAAGCGCCGGCGTCCCCCTCCCCCTCGAGGGCAGGGGAATCGCATATGGCGATTTTGGGGTTGAGTTTAGGCTGAGAAAGGATTCTTTGGAGAGGCAGTTGAGCGAAGGAGCGA